>CAUVUZ010000008.1:0-32096 GCA_963555095.1 uncultured Streptococcus sp.
TTCTCAGAAGAAATGCGTGCCCATTATAACCTAGAAAAACTATGGCATGAGGCGGATTCAGTAGACATTTCAGAAGCCTTGGCATAGGATATGAACTCAGTTGCAGTCAACTGGGTTTATTTGCTTATTTTAAAAGGAAAGTGATAGAAAGGTAAGAGTGTGGTGTTTGGTTGATGTTGAAACTGAACACGAGCTAAAAGCAGTGAGAAAAAGATAACCTTCCCTTGTATCTGACGCTACGTCGGTAAGATTCCTATTTTCTCTTTGCTTTTAACGCTCTTTGTATCTTAATTATGGCAACTTATGAAACCTTTGCAGCTGTTTACGATGCTGTGATGGACGATAGTTTATACGATAAATGGACGGATTTTTCGCTACGTCATTTGCCTAAGACCAAGGAGAGAAAGAAACTTTTGGAACTGGCTTGTGGAACAGGTATCCAGTCTGTCCGCTTTTCTCAGGCTGGTTTTGATGTGACAGGACTTGACTTGAGTGCGGATATGTTGAAGATTGCTGAGAAAAGAGCAGCTTCGTCCAAGCAAAAGATTGATTTTATTGAAGGCAACATGTTGAATTTGTCCAAGGCTGGTAAATATGATTTTGTCACGTGTTATTCGGACTCTATCTGCTACATGCAGGATGAGGTGGAAGTAGGGGATGTCTTTAAGGAAGTCTATAATGCCCTAAACGAAGATGGTGTATTCATCTTTGATGTGCATTCAATCTACCAGACTGATGAGGTTTTTCCAGGCTATTCTTACCATGAAAATGCAGAAGATTTTGCCATGCTCTGGGATACCTATGAGGACGCTGCACCTCACTCCATCGTACATGAGTTGACCTTCTTTATCAAGGAGGCTGATGGTTCCTTTAGTCGCCACGATGAAGTGCATGAGGAACGGACTTATGAGGTTTTAACCTATGATATTTTGCTGGAACAGGCAGGATTCAAGTCCTTCAAACTCTACGCAGACTTTGAGGACAAGGAGCCAACAGAAACCAGCACCCGTTGGTTTTTTGTCGCACAGAAGTAGGAGAACATCATGACCATCACAGGTATTATCGTGGAGTTCAATCCTTTCCATAATGGGCATAAATACCTGCTGGAGCAGGCGGGGGGACTGAAAATCGTTGCCATGTCTGGGAATTTCATGCAGCGTGGAGAGCCTGCTATCGTGGACAAGTGGACACGGGCCCAGATGGCGCTGGAAAATGGAGCGGATCTGGTAGTGGAATTGCCCTTTTTAGTTAGTGTTCAGGCAGCTGATTTCTTCGGTCAAGGAGCTGTGGATATCTTGGTTCGCTTGGGGATTGATACCTTAGCCTTTGGGACGGAAGAAGTTCTGGACTATCAGAAAATTGCTGACTTATACACAGAGCAAGGTACTGACATGGAGAAATTTGTGGAAAATCTGCCTGATTCACTCTCCTACCCTCAGAAAACCCAAGCTATGTGGAAGGAATTTGCAGGTCTTGATTTTTCTGGCAATACGCCCAATCATGTTCTAGCTTTGGCCTATGCCAAGGCGGTTGCGGGACGTAGAATCAAACTCCATCCAATTCAGCGTCAGGGAGCGGGGTATCATTCTGTGGACAAGGATGTGGACTTTGCCTCGGCGACAGCCCTCCGTCAGCACCAGAGGGACAAAGATTTCTTAAAACGTTTTATGCCTTCTGTTGACCTCTTTGAGCAATCCAGTAAGGTGAGCTGGGATGACTTTTTTCCCTTGCTCCGCTATCAAATCTTGTCAAATCCAGACTTAACAACGATCTATCAGGTCAATCAAGAAATGGCTGTGCGCATCAAGGAAGCTATCAAGACGGCTCAGTCTGTTGACGAATTGGTCGAGGCAGTTGCCACCAAACGCTATACCAAGGCGCGTATCAGACGCCTCTTGACCTATATCTTGGTGCAAGCTAGAGAAAGTGACTTGCCAGAAGGGATTCATGTCCTAGGCTTTACCGAGAAAGGCAGACAACATCTCAAGTCTCTGAAAGACCAAGTCCAACTAGTCAGCCGAATTGGCAAAGAACCTTGGGATGCCATGACCCAAAAGGCAGACCAGATTTACCGACTGGGAACTCCCAATCTCTCAGAGCAGAATTTCGGCAGAGTACCCATTAGAACAGAATCAAACTAAGTCTACTGAAAGGTAGGCTTTTTGAAATTTTTCCGAATAAATAGATAGAAAAGAAAAATCTTGTACAAGTTCCTGACAATTTCTTCCTTTTCGTGTATAATAGTGGAAAAGAGGTAAAACGAGGTATGGTTATGGAAGCAGTTCTTTATTCAACATTCCGAAATCATTTAAAGGACTACATGAAGAAGGTAAACGATGAATTTGAGCCTTTGACGGTGGTCAACAAAAATCCAGATGAGGACATTGTAGTTCTTTCAAAGAGCGAGTGGGACAGTATTCAGGAAACCCTGAGAATCGCTCAAAATAAGGAGCTATCTGACAAAGTTTTGCGAGGAATGGCTCAAGTCCGAGCTGGAAGTACTCAGGTCCATGTTATTGAGGAGTGAGAAATGCTGCTCAAGTTTACAGAAGATGCCTGGGTAGATTATTGCTACTGGCAAACTCAGGATAAGAAGACGTTAAAAAGAATCAACATGCTAATCAAGGATATTCAACGCGATCCTTTTGTAGGAATGGGGAAACCAGAACCACTCAAGTATGACTATCAAGGAGCTTGGTCACGGCGTATTGACGCGGAAAATCGCTTGATTTACATGATGGATGGAGATAGCGTCGCTTTCTTGTCCTTCAAAGATCATTACTAAGTCTACTGAAAGGTGGGCTTTTTTATTTTAGAAATTTTAGCTAGTAAATTGAAGATAAAATTTTTTGGAAAATGATAGACTTCCTAAGTTAAAAAATCAGTGAAAAATTTTAGTATAATAACTAGATTCTTGTCCCTTGAATCCGCTTAATAACTCTTATTTTGTGGTATAATCATGATGATATAGATTAAAAGGGATATATATGAGCGATATATGAGAAATATAATGAACAGCATATTTAATACTTTTCTGAATTTTAAACGGCTACTGAAATATCCATTTCAAAGACCATCATGGAGTAGTAATGTTAGAGTTGTTGAATGGTACAAAATATTTATAGCCAGTATGTGGGTACTCTATCTTGCACTTGAGATTGAACAATTTAAACGCTTTGCTTTACCTATCTATAAATTTATATCTAATTATAATTTTTTAAAAGATATTATTTCAATTTTGTATGAGAATCGTGTAATAATATTGTTAGTACTGACTATACCAACAATATTATTCTGGTTTTTAGATATAATTTTAAAAAAAGTTAGTTATAAGAAACTGGACCCAGATCTATTTCCAGAATATGACTTAGATGACTATCCTTTTCAAACTCATCTGGTGGAGTTTTTAAATAGTCCAGACTCTATTCATAATGTGTTCTGGCTGGATGGTTCTTGGGGGAGTGGGAAAACATTTTTTATAAAGACGTTTTTTGAAAATCAAATTTACAAAAAGAAAGAAATCTACTATATTTCTTGCTTTGGGATAAAAACAAGAGAGCAAGCCGAGAAAATATTGATTAATGAGATAGAAAAACAATCCATACTCGGAAATTTGGACTTTATTCCACTTATTGGAGGAGTTTTTAAATGGTTCTTTAAAATAGTTGGAACCGATTTGATGAAGCGAGATTCTATCATTATTTTTGATGATTTCGAACGGGTCTCATATGCAGCAAAATCAGATAACCCTTCAGATTATAATGATTTATTGGGTTATATTGACTATCTTTCTGAGAATAAAAGATTTAAAATTATTGTAATTTTAAATAGTGAGGAAATAAAGTTAACAAAGGAGAATCTCATTGATAGTAAATTTAAGCTAAACCAAAATCGAATGGCATCTACAGAAGAAGTTATAGATAACATCTTGAAAAAGAGTAAATTGAGAGATGATGACATTGGAAAAATTTTATCACTAATTTATAAAATTTATTATGTAGATATTGATGAGAGACTTGTAGAAGATAAAAATAATAATTCAAAAGTTAAAAAAACAAGTTTAAGAGAGTTCCAGAAGTCATTAGAAGAACTTTCAAATATAATTGATAATAATCAGAAGACAGACTACATTATCGGGTGGATGAATGGTTGGGAAGAAACTGATAGTATTCTAGTATTCTTTTTTGAATGTTATATGTATCTTAATGGGATAGATAAGTATGACAAGTTATTTGAGTCTGACGGATATTTTCATTTTGAAATGTTAGCAAAGATTGTAGATTTTAATATTGAGGATTCTATAGCAATTTCATATGTTTTTTCGAACGTAGATGTAAAATTATATAATAAGAAAAAGGCCTATATTTCTCAACTTTTATCGTGTTTATGGAAGATAGGGCTAAGAAATTTATTTTTATCAAAAAAAACTAAGAAGGTATTTTATAGTAACTATAATCATTCTAGTTATGAAATAGAGGAGCGTCTAGTTGAAATATACTATGATGTTTTAGACAAGAATATAAAAGATGATTATCGAATTAATAACATAGAGAAATTAGAAGATCCAGAATATCAGAACTTTATAAAAAAATATCTACTTTTGGAATCAAAAGGGCAAATTACAATTAATCAAATTCCACTAGATAAATTAGTATTAAGTGATAGCTGAACTAGAGATCTTTTTGTCTAAAATTCACACAAAACTCTTCAATTTGGGTTTGTGAAAATCGGTTTTTTATGATAGAATATTAAGGAATGTATGTCATTCGATAAACAAATTTAATGAGGTAAAAACATGGAAATCATGACCCTTGCGATTGCTGTTTTTGCCGTCATCATTGGTTTAGTCATTGGATATGTCAGCATCTCAGCTAAGATGAAATCATCACAAGAGGCTGCAGAGTTGATGCTTCTAAATGCTGAACAAGAAGCAACTAATTTACGAGGACAAGCTGAGCGCGAAGCGGATTTATTGCTAAATGAAGCCAAGAGCGAAAGCAAGTCTCTTAAAAAAGAAGCACTATTGGAGGCCAAAGAGGAAGCCAGAAAATACCGTGAAGAAGTGGACGCTGAATTTAAGTCAGAACGTCAGGAGCTCAAGCAAATTGAAAGTCGTTTGACGGAGAGAGCTACGAGCCTTGACCGTAAGGACGACAATTTGACGAACAAAGAAAAAACACTTGAACAAAAAGAACAAAGTATTTCTGATAGAGCAAAAAACCTTGATGCACGTGAAGAGCAATTAGAGGAAGTCGAAAGACAAAAAGAAGCTGAACTTGAACGTATCGGCTCCCTTTCCCAAACTGAGGCTCGAGATATTATCTTGGCTCAAACAGAGGAAAACTTGACCAAGGAAATTGCTAGCCGCATTCGTGAGGCTGAGCAAGAGGTGAAGGAACGTTCAGACAAGATTGCGAAAGATATCTTGGTTCAGGCTATGCAGCGTATCGCTGGTGAGTATGTAGCGGAGTCAACAAACTCAACAGTTCACCTACCAGATGATACCATGAAGGGGCGCATTATCGGTCGTGAAGGTCGAAACATTCGTACCTTTGAAAGTTTGACAGGGGTTGATGTGATTATCGACGATACACCGGAAGTGGTAACCTTGTCAGGATTTGATCCAATTCGTCGTGAAATTGCTCGTATGACCATGGAAATGTTGCTCAAGGATGGCCGTATCCACCCAGCTCGTATCGAGGAGTTGGTGGAGAAAAATCGCCAAGAGATTGACAATAAAATCCGTGAATACGGTGAGGCTGCTGCCTATGAGATTGGTGCGCCAAACCTCCATCCAGACTTGATGAAGATTATGGGACGTTTGCAGTTCCGTACTTCATATGGACAAAATGTCTTGCGTCATTCGATTGAGGTTGCTAAGTTATCTGGTATCATCGCCAGTGAACTTGGTGAAAATGCAGCTCTTGCCCGTCGTGCTGGATTCCTTCATGACATCGGGAAAGCTATTGACCGCGAGGTTGAAGGTAGCCACGTTGAGATTGGTACGGAGTTGGCTCGTAAGTATAAGGAACACCCAGTTGTGGTGAATACTATTGCTAGCCACCACGGTGATGTCGAAGCTGAAAGCGTCATTGCAGTGATCGTTGCTGCAGCAGATGCCTTGAGCGCAGCGCGTCCAGGTGCTCGTAGCGAGTCTCTTGAAAGCTACATCAAGCGTCTACATGATTTGGAAGAAATTGCCAATGGCTTTGAAGGAGTTCAAAATAGCTTCGCCCTTCAAGCAGGACGTGAAATCCGTATCATGGTTAATCCAGGACAAATCAAGGACGACAAAGTCACAATCTTGGCTCACAAAGTTCGTGAGAAAATTGAAAACAATCTCGATTACCCAGGAAATATCAAGGTAACCGTGATCCGCGAACTTCGTGCAGTAGATTATGCTAAATAAATAAGAAAGAGCAGTTGAAAAATTACTGCTTTTTTGTTACACTAGATAGAAAGACTGTAGAAGGATAACTGACTCGATCATCAGTATCCGAGAGAAATTTTACTTTATTTCACAGACTAACTAAAGGAGACATAATGGCAGACCGAGGCTTGCTAATCGTTTTTTCTGGTCCTTCAGGAGTTGGGAAAGGAACGGTTAGAAGAGAGATTTTTGAGAGTTCTGAGAATCAATTTCAATACTCTGTATCGATGACGACGCGTGCGCAACGTCCTGGTGAAGTGGACGGAGTGGACTATTTCTTCCGTACTCGTGAAGAGTTTGAAGAGCTGATCCGTCAAGGCCAGATGTTGGAATATGCAGAATATGTCGGTAACTACTATGGAACTCCTCTGACCTATGTCAATGAAACCCTAGACAAGGGAATCGATGTCTTTCTTGAGATTGAAGTCCAAGGAGCCCTTCAGGTTAAGAAAAAGGTTCCAGATGCTGTCTTTATCTTTTTAACGCCACCAGACTTGGATGAATTGCAAGATCGTTTGGTAGGTCGGGGAACAGATAGCGCTGAAGTGATTGCCCAACGAATCGAAAAAGCCAAGGAAGAAATTGCCCTCATGCGTGAGTATGATTATGCCATTGTCAACGATCAGGTGCCCCTCGCTGCTGAACGTGTCAAGCGTGTGATCGAAGCAGAACACTTCCGTGTGGACCGTGTCATTGGTCACTACCAGGAGATGTTGCCAAAATCTCCAACTACTCGATAAACTATAGGAAACAGGTACAAGCAAATGATGTTAAAACCCTCTATCGATACCTTGCTGGACAAGGTACCATCAAAATATTCACTCGTAATCTTGGAAGCAAAACGTGCCCACGAACTAGAAGCAGGTGCGCCAGCTACTCAAGAGTTTAAGTCTGAGAAATCAACTCTTCGCGCTTTGGAAGAAATCGAGTCAGGAAATGTAACCATTCACCCAGATCCAGAAGGAAAACGTGAAGCGGTTCGTCTCCGTATCGAAGAAGAAAAACGCCGCAGAGAAGAAGAAGAAAAGAAAATTAAAGAGCAAATCGCTAAAGAAAAAGAAGATGGTGAAAAAATCTAAGGTTGGGGGGACTCAATCTTATTTTTTCTATTGCAAGAATTTACTGACAAGAAGGAGGTGAGAAGATGGCGATCGCAAAGATTATCGTGGATGTTCCCCTGATGCAGACGGACCAGCCCTATAGTTATAAGGTCCCTGAAGAATTTGTAGAGATGCTAGAAGTCGGTATGCGGGTTCATGTGCCTTTTGGCAAAGGCAATCGTTTGATCCAAGGGATTGTGCTAGGTTTGGAGTCCCAGCCGGATGAAGAGGTGGCAGATCAGGACTTGAAAGAGATTGCAGAAGTGCTGGACTTTTCTCCAGTCTTGACTCAGGAGCAACTCTGGCTGGCTGAGGAACTACGCAAGTCAGTCTTTTCTTACAAAATCTCCATCCTAAAAGCCATGTTGCCGGGATTTTTAAACTCCAGCTATGATAAGATTCTCTATCCTCTGGAAGGTCTCAGTCAGGAAGACAAAGAGCGCTTGTTTGGTTCAGAAGATTCGCTAGCCTTTTCTTCTCTAGACCTTGCCAAACAGGCAGAAATGATGCGTTTGACTAGAAAAGGTCTGCTCCGCTTAGAATACCAGGCAGTCGATCAAAAGAAGGTCAAGACCCAGTCTTGGTATGAGGTTGATGCTACTCGACTAGAGAAGATTGAGATTTCTACGCGTGCTAAGAAAAAGGCAGAGCTGAGAGACTATCTGCTGTCTCATCCTGAGAGTGCTTCCTTGGCTAGTTTGCTAGAGTCCTACTCGCGGGAGCAAGTCAACTTTTTTGTGGATCAAGGAGCTCTAACCTTAGTTCAAAAGGAAGTGCAACGCTCAGCTGCTTATTTTGAAGGCATTGAAGTAAGTACACCTTTGGAATTGAATCCTGAACAAAGACAGGCGCGTGATGCTGTTGTCAGTGCTATTGGCAGTCAACAGCCTCCTTTCCTCCTTCAAGGAATTACAGGAAGTGGGAAAACTGAGGTTTACTTGCAGATTATCCAAGGAGCCTTGGACAAGGGTAAGACGGCCATTCTACTGGTACCTGAGATTTCTCTGACGCCACAGATGACGGAGCGTTTTATTGCTCGTTTCGGCGAGAAAGTGGCCATTCTTCACTCAGGCCTGTCCAATGGTGAAAAGTACGATGAATGGCGCAAGGTCGAGCGTGGAGATGCACAAGTTGTCGTTGGCGCTAGATCAGCTATATTTGCTCCTTTGAAAAATCTAGGTGTCATGATTATCGATGAAGAGCATGAAGCTAGCTACAAACAAGACAGCAATCCGCGTTATCATGCGAGAGAGGTAGCCATCTTACGAGCCCAGTACAATCAAGCAGCTTTGGTCCTTGGTTCGGCAACACCGAGCTTAGAAAGCCGTGCGCGAGCTGGAAAAGGTGTCTATCACCACTTACGTCTGACCCAACGAGCCAATCCTTTGGCTACGATTCCCGAGGTTCAAGTGATTGACTTTCGGGACTATATCGGACAAAATGAGACATCAAACTTTACCCCTCCTTTGTTAGAGGCCATCCAAGACCGTTTGGATAAAAAAGAACAGGTAGTCCTCATGCTCAATCGTCGGGGTTATTCTAGCTTTGTCATGTGTCGGGAGTGTGGAACGGTAGATAGCTGTCCCAACTGTGATATTTCTCTGACTCTCCACATGGATACCAAGACCATGAACTGCCATTACTGTGGCTTTTCTAAGGGAATTCCTCATGTCTGTCCTAACTGTCAGAGTCGCAGCATTCGCTACTACGGTACAGGGACTCAGAAAGCCTACGATGAGCTGGCAGAACTCTTTCCTCAGGCCCGCATTCTGCGAATGGATGTGGATACAACCCGTAGGAAAGGCAGTCACCAAGCTCTTCTTGACCAGTTTGGTCAAGGCGAAGCGGATATCTTGCTGGGAACTCAGATGATTGCTAAGGGCTTGGATTTTCCCAATGTGACCCTAGTCGGAGTACTCAATGCGGATACGGCCTTGAATCTGCCTGATTTTCGTTCTTCTGAGAGAACCTTCCAACTCTTAACTCAGGTGGCTGGTCGTGCAGGTCGTGCAGAAAAGGCTGGGCAGGTCTTGATCCAGTCTTACAATCCTGAGCACTATGCCATTCGTTTTGCAAAAGATCAGGATTACGAAGGTTTTTATGCCTATGAAATGAGTATCAGGCGCCAACTCGGCTATCCACCTTATTATTTCACGATTGGGATTACCCTCTCTCACAAGAAAGAAGAAGAGGTTGTCAAACGTGCCTATGAAGTCATGGGGATCTTGCGATCTGGTTTATCGGAAACTAGTAAAATCCTTGGACCAACACCAAAACCCATTGCACGAACCCACAACCTTTATCATTACCAGATTTTGATTAAATATCGTTTAGAAGATGAGCTGGGTCCAACCCTCAACCAGGTCTTGGCCTTGACTCAAGAACGTGAAAATAGCGAGCTTCGTCTCAGTATTGACCATGAACCGCAGCAATTTTTATAAGAAGGAGAAGAAATGACAAAACTAATCTTTATGGGGACACCTGATTTTTCAGCGACAGTTTTGAAGGGGTTGTTATCAGATGACCGTTACGAGATTCTAGCTGTTGTGACCCAGCCAGACCGCGCTGTCGGCCGTAAAAAAGTGATCCAAGAAACCCCGGTTAAGCAGGCTGCCAAAGAAGCAGGCCTTCCCATCTACCAACCTGAAAAATTATCTGGGAGTCCAGAGATGGAAGACATTATGAAGCTAGGGGCGGATGGGATTATCACTGCTGCTTTTGGGCAGTTTCTCCCAAGTAAACTCCTTGATAGCATGGATTTTGCGGTCAACGTTCACGCTTCCCTTCTTCCAAAACACCGTGGTGGTGCGCCTATCCATTATGCCTTGATTCAAGGGGATGAGGAAGCTGGTGTGACCATTATGGAGATGGTTAAGGAAATGGATGCAGGAGACATGATTTCCCGTCGCAGTATTCCTATCACTGATGAGGATAATGTTGGAACCTTATTTGAGAAATTAGCGATTGTTGGTCGTGACTTGCTTTTGGACACCCTTCCTGCCTATATTGCTGGGGAGATCAAACCTGTGCCTCAGGACCCAAGCCAAGTCACTTTCTCGCCAAATATCAAGCCAGAGGAAGAAAAGTTGGACTGGAATAAGACTAACCGTCAACTCTTCAACCAAATCCGAGGGATGAATCCATGGCCTGTTGCCCACACTTTCCTTAAGGGCGACCGCTTTAAGATTTATGAAGCCCTACCAGTAGAAGGTCAGGGCAATCCAGGGGAGATCCTCTCAATTGGCAAAAAGGAATTGATCGTTGCAACGGCTGAAGGTGCTCTATCCCTCAAACAAGTGCAGCCAGCTGGTAAGCCTAAGATGGACATCGCCTCCTTCCTCAACGGAGTGGGACGGACATTGACTGTAGGAGAACGATTTGGTGACTAAAGTAGAAACGGCGAGAAATCTAGCTCTAGCAGTGCTAGAGGATGTTTTTGTCAATCAAGCATATTCAAATATCGCCTTAAACAAACACCTCAAAGGGAGTCGACTCTCAGCAGCAGACAAGGGTTTGGTGACAGAGATTGTCTACGGAACGGTAGCCCGCAAACTCACCTTAGAATGGTATTTGTCCCACTTTATCCAAGACCGAGACAAGCTAGATAACTGGCTCTATATCCTCCTACTTATGAGCGCCTACCAACTTCGGTATCTGGATAAGATTCCTAATCACGCTGTAGTCAATGAAGCGGTAGAACTAGCCAAAGCGCGTAAAAAAGGCAGTGAAAAATTGGTCAACGCAGTCCTTCGTCGTATTTTGCGAGAAGGTTGGCCGGATGTTGACAGCATCAAACGCAAAAACAAGCGTGATTCCATTGCCTATTCTCTCCCAGTTTGGTTGGTGTCTAAACTCAAGGAAGAATACGGTGAAGAGCGAGCGCAAGCCATCTTTGAAAGTCTCTTGGTGCGAAACAAGGCCAGTATTCGGGTGACCGACTTGAGCCGAAAAGAGGAAATCAAAGCTTTGTTAGAGGCGGCTGATTCCCCTTTGGCAGCCACTGGTCTGGTCAAGGAGCAAGGTCACTTTGCAGGACATGATTTGTTCGCAGAAGGGGCCATTACCATCCAAGATGAGTCTAGTCAATTGGTTGCTCCGACTCTTGATTTACAAGGAGAAGAGCGAGTGCTTGATGCCTGTGCCGCTCCTGGTGGGAAAACAGCCCATATGGCTTCTTACCTCACATACGGTAAGGTTACAGCTTTAGACCTTTACGATCACAAGTTGGACTTGATCCAAGAAAATGCCCAACGTCTGGGTGTGGCAGATCGAGTGCAAACGCAAAAATTGGACGCTAGAAAAGTGCATGAGTTTTTTGAAAAAGACTCTTTTGACAAGATTTTAGTAGATGCTCCTTGTTCTGGAATTGGTCTTTTGCGCCGCAAACCAGATATCAAATACAATAAAGAAACGGCGGATTTTGCATCATTACAGCAAATTCAGCTGGAAATACTAGGTAGTGTTTGTCAAACCTTACGAAAAGGTGGTATAATAACGTATAGTACCTGCACTATCGTCTCAGAGGAGAACTTTCACGTCGTTGAGGCATTTTTAGAAAGTCATCCTGAGTTCGAGCAGGTTAAACTAGAACACGAATGCAAGGATATTTTGAAGGACGGCTGTATCTTGATTACTCCTGAACTATACGGAAGTGATGGATTCTTTATCAGCCAATTCCGCAAGATATCTGATTAGGAAGGAACTGACACAATGGAAATAGCATTATTAACAGATGTTGGTCAGAAACGAACAAATAACCAAGACTATGTCAATCACTTTGTCAACCGAGCAGGGCGTACCATGATCCTCTTGGCTGATGGGATGGGAGGACATCGTGCAGGCAATATCGCTAGTGAGATGGCGGTGACAGATCTGGGCGTGGCTTGGGTTGATACCCAAATCGACACCGTCAATGAGATCCGTGAATGGTTTGCCCACTATCTGGAACTTGAAAATCAAAAAATTCATCAGATGGGGAAAGACGAAGCCTATAAGGGGATGGGAACAACGCTTGAAGCAGTAGCCATTATTGGAAATCAAGCTATTTATGCCCATATTGGTGATTCTCGTATCGGTTTAATCCGTGGTGAAGATTATCGCCAGCTCACAAGTGATCATTCTTTGGTTAATGCTCTGCTAAAGGCTGGCCAGCTAACTCCAGAGGAGGCAGAAGTTCATCCGCAGAAAAATATCATTACCCAATCCATTGGGCAAAAAGATGAAATTCAACCAGATTTTGGCATGGTTAGACTAGAGCCAGGAGACTACCTCTTGCTCAACAGTGACGGCTTGACCAATATGATCTCAGGAAGCGATATCTACGATATCGTAACGAGTGATATTTCCTTGGCAGACAAGGCGGCAACTTTGATTCGTTTTGCAAACAATGCAGGAGGCTTAGATAATATCACGGTTGCCCTTGTTCACATGAATGAGGAGGAAGTAGAATGATCCAGATCGGCAAGATTTTTGCCGGACGATATCGGATTGTCAAACAGATTGGTCGAGGAGGCATGGCGGATGTTTACTTGGCCAAGGATTTGATCCTAGACGGGGAAGAAGTGGCGGTTAAGGTCCTGAGGACTAACTATCAGACAGATCCGATTGCTGTGGCACGTTTTCAACGTGAAGCGAGAGCCATGGCGGATCTGGATCATCCCCATATCGTTCGAATAACAGATATCGGTGAGGAAGACGGTCAGCAGTACCTAGCTATGGAGTATGTGGCAGGGCTTGACCTCAAACGTTATATCAAAGAACACTCCCCTCTCTCAAATGAAGAAGCCGTCCGTATTATGGGACAGATTCTCTTGGCGATGCGTCTGGCGCATACGAGAGGGATTATCCACCGAGATTTGAAACCTCAAAATATCCTCTTGACACCAGATGGAACTGCCAAAGTTACAGACTTTGGGATTGCCGTGGCTTTTGCAGAGACCAGTCTGACACAGACCAATTCCATGCTCGGTTCAGTCCACTATCTCTCACCTGAGCAGGCTCGTGGTTCCAAGGCAACTGTGCAGAGTGACATCTATGCTATGGGGATTATTTTCTATGAAATGTTGACTGGACATATCCCTTATGATGGGGATAGTGCGGTGACTATTGCCCTCCAGCATTTCCAAAAACCACTTCCATCTGTTATTGCTGAGAATCCAGCGGTACCACAAGCTTTGGAAAATGTCGTTATCAAGGCAACGGCCAAGAAATTGACAGATCGCTATCAGTCTGTATCAGAAATGTATGTGGACTTGTCAAGTTGTTTGTCTCACAATCGTAGGAGAGAACCAAAGCTAGTCTTTGATGAGGCAAGCAAGGTTGATACCAAGACCTTGCCTAAAGTTCCACAAAGCACTCTAACCTCTATTCCGAAGGCTAAGCCACAGCCAGAACGACCTCAATCAAAACAGCAGACTCAGCAGGTGGTAGATGAAGCACCAGTACCAAAACCAGCGAAAAAACGGAAGTTTAAAGCTCGCTACATGATTTTACTGGCCAGTGCCTTGCTAGTTGCAGCCTCTTTGATTTGGATCTTCTCCCGAACTCCAGCGACTATTGCTATTCCAGATGTATCGGGACAGACAGTTGCTGAAGCTAAAGAAACACTGAAGAAAGCTAATTTTGAAGTAGGTGAAGAAAAGACCGAGGCCAGCGACACAGTAGCAGAAGGTCGCGTCATTCGAACAGATCCAGAAGCTAGAAGCGGTCGAAAAGAAGGAAGCAAAGTAAATCTGATTGTTTCCTCAGGTAAGCAATCCTTCCAACTAAGTAACTATGTAGGACGTAAATCCTCGGATGTTGTCGCAGAGCTCAAAGAGAAAAAGGTTCCAGAAAATCTTATCAAGATCGAGGAAGAGGAATCTAGCGAAAGCGATCCAGGAACAGTCATTAGGCAAACCCCAGCTGCAGGAAGCACTTACGATCTCACGAAAGCCAGCACGATTACCTTAACAGTTGCTAAGAAGGTGACCAGCGTTTCGATGCCAAGTTACATTGGTTCAAGTCTCGAATTTACTAAGAACAATTTGACTCAGATTGTTGGTGTAAAAGAGGCCAATATCGAAGTTGTGGAAGTATCAACTGCTCCTGAAGGAACTACTGCAGGAACAGTTGTTAGTCAGGACCCTAAACCTGGAGAAAAGGTAGATCTCAATAAAACACGTGTTAAGATTTCTATTTATAAACCAAAACCACTTCCTTCTTCATCAAGTTCGTCTCAACACAGAAATCCAGGAACAGACACGACGCCTTCACAGAGTAACAATCAAGGTAGCAACCCTACAACGGATTCTTCAGATGGCAGTAGAACGTCAAACAATGAACGAAATTAACCCAATCTTTGTCATGATTTCATGACAAAGATTTTTTTTCATGAACTTTTGTGATAGAATAAAGGGAGTAGAAAATAGGAGCAGAAAATGGACGAATCAAAAGAGTTAAATGCTGTCATTGATGTGATTATGCTAGCTGGAACCATTCTCTTGAAAAGTGGTTCGGAGATTCATCGGGTTGAGGACACCATGATTCGCATTGCCCATTCACAGGGAATAGTGGATTGCAATGTTCTTGCCATGCCCGCAGCTATTTTCTTTTCGATTGAAAATACCAATATTTCTCGGATGAAACGGGTGACGTCATCCTCCTATAACATCGAAAAAGTCTGTGATGTCAACCAAGTATCACGAGAACTTGTGGGTGGCCAGATTGATCTTTCTACAGCCTTTCAAAAGCTGAAGGAAATCAGAAATCAAGCTCTTCCTTATAGCAAGCTCCAAGTGACTGTAGCAGCAACCCTCAGTGCCCCTTTCTTCTCGATTATGTTTGGGGGCAATGTTTATGACGCTTTTGGTGCAGCTATTGCGACCTTGTTTGGTTTTGCTTTCTCTCTCTATGTCGAGAAGTTTATCCGAATTCCTTTTGTAACAGCTTTTGCAGGTGCCTTTGTTTTTGGCTTGACTGCCCAGTTCTGGGCTCGCTATACTGGATTTCCTTCGACGGCAGACCTAATCATAGCAGGAGCCGTCATGCCCTTTGTTCCAGGGATTGCTCTGACCAATGCGGTACGGGATATCATGACCAATCATATCAACTCTGGTATGAGCAAGATGTTTGAATCCCTGCTCATTACCCTCGCTTTAGGGGCCGGCACCTCTGTCGCCCTGGTTTTGATGACATAAGATGACTCTAACAAGTATTTTACTCCAAGCAGTGGCGAGTTTGCTCGCCATTATAAACTTTCTAATCGTATTGAATGTCCAACGATCCATGCTTCTGCCTGGTGGGGTTTTGGGAATGGGTGTTTGGCTCCTCTATCTCGTACTCAAAGAACCAACCAATGTTATTGTTGCGACCTTTATTGCGGCGGTGGTAGGCTCTTGTATCAGCCAGATTTTAAGTATTGTCTATAAGACGCCAGCGGTGGTCTTTGTCTTGGCTATTCTTGCCCCCTTGGTGCCAGGTTATCTATCCTATCGGACGACAGCTTTCTTTGTGACGGGCGATTACAGTCATGCCCTTGCCAGCGCGACTTTGGTGGTTATGTTAGCCCTTGTTATTTCCATTGGAATGGCAAGTGGAACGGTGATTTTAAAGCTTTATTACTACATCCGAAAATAGCGAGGAATCTCTTCCTAATGCCGTCAAAGCAAAGACTTGATTTGTTGAATCAAGTCTTTTTTCTCTCTTTTGTCCCTATTTGTGATAAAATAGAATGAAACGATTTTTTACAATGAATGAAAAAACAGAGGTAAATATGACAATCGGTATTGATAAGATTGGTTTTGCGACCAGTCAATATGTCTTGAAATTACAAGACTTAGCAGAAGCGAGGGGAGTTGACCCCGAAAAATTTAGCAAGGGACTCTTGTTAAATGAAATTAGTATTGCGCCACTGACTGAGGACATTGTCACCTTGGCTGCTAGTGCAAGCAACTCTATTTTAACAGACAAAGAAAAAGAAGAAATCGATATGGTTATCGTGGCAACCGAGTCAGGAATTGACCAGAGTAAGGCAGCGGCAGTCTTTGTTCATGGCCTATTAGGCATTCAGCCTTTCGCCCGTAGCTTTGAAATCAAAGAAGCCTGCTATGGAGCGACAGCTGCCCTTCATTATGCTAAATTGCATGTAGAAAATTCTCCAGAGTCTAAGGTTTTGGTCATTGCCAGTGATATTGCCAAGTATGGTGTGGGAACTTCTGGTGAACCAACTCAGGGTGCTGGAAGTGTGGCGATGCTGATCACCCAAAATCCGCGCATTATGGCCTTTAACAATGATAACGTTGCCCAAACTCGTGACATCATGGATTTCTGGCGTCCGAACTACTCAAGCACTCCTTATGTAAACGGCATGTACTCGACTCAACAGTATCTTGATTGCTTGACAACGACTTGGAACGAATACAAGAAACGCTACGATTGGACTATGGATGACTTTGCGGCTATCTGCTTCCACTTGCCTTATCCTAAGTTGGCCCTAAAAGGATTGCGCAAGATGATGGACAAAACTTTGTCTAAAGAAAAACAGGATAGTTTGCAAGAGAACTTTGACAAGTCTATTCTCTACAGTCAAATGATTGGGAATATCTACACAGGTTCCCTCTTCCTCGGCCTCCTCTCTCTTTTGGAAAATGCAGAGACTTTGAAGGCTGGAGATAAAATTGCCCTCTACAGTTACGGAAGTGGAGCGGTTTCAGAGTTCTTCAGTGGTGAATTGGTCGAAGGCTATGAGAATTACCTTGATAAGGATCGCTTGAACAAGCTCAATCAACGTACTGCCCTGTCTGTTGCAGATTATGAAAAAGTCTTCTTCGAAGAATTGCAGTTGGATGAATCTGGTTCAGCCCAATTTGCAGGCTATGAACATCAAGACTATGCCTTGGTTGAAATTGTCGACCACCAACGCCGTTATAGCAAGGTTGAAAAATAATGAAGATAAGTTGGAATGGATTTTCTAAAAAATCATACCATGAGCGCCTTGAGTTGTTGCGAGCTCAGGCGCTCCTTAGTCCTGAAAAGCAAATGAGTCTCGAGCAGGATGAACAAGTCAGCTTGGCTGTTGCAGACCAGCTGAGTGAGAATGTGGTGGGAACTTTTTCTCTGCCTTATTCGATCATTCCAGAGCTTTTGGTGAATGGTCAGGACTACACAGTTCCCTATGTGACAGAAGAACCCTCAGTGGTTGCTGCGGCTAGCTATGCCAGCAAAATCATCAAGCGGGCAGGTGGCTTTACTGCTCAAGTACATGAGCGCCAGATGATTGGTCAGGTAGCCCTTTATCAAGTTGCTGAACCTGAACAAGCGCAAGAGAAGATTTCCAGCAAGAAAGCCGAACTCTTGGAACTTGCCAATCAAGCCTATCCTTCTATCGTCAAACGTGGAGGCGGGGCGCGTGATTTGCATGTAGAGCAGATCAAAGGTGAAACAGACTTTCTCGTTGTTTATCTCCATGTCGATACTCAGGAAGCCATGGGAGCCAATATGCTCAACACCATGCTGGAAGCCTTGAAGCCAGTCTTAGAAGAACTCAGTCAGGGACAGAGTCTCATGGGAATTTTGTCCAACTACGCGACCGATTCTCTGGTGACTGCAAACTGTCGTATCGCCTTTCGCTACTTGAGTCCCCAAAGGGACCAAGGACGAGAAATTGCGGAGAAAATAGCCTTGGCTAGCCAGTTTGCGCAGGCTGATCCTTACCGAGCGGCTACTCATAATAAAGGGATTTTTAACGGTATTGATGCGATTTTGATTGCCACTGGTAATGACTGGCGTGCCATCGAAGCTGGTGCCCATGCCTTTGCCAGTCGAGATGGGCACTATCAAGGTCTTAGTCAATGGACGATGGACATGGAAAAAGAAGAATTGGTCGGTGAGATGATCCTGCCCATGCCCGTAGCGACCAAGGGTGGTTCTATCGGTCTCAACCCCCGTGTAGCTCTTAGTCACGAGCTACTGGGAAATCCTTCTGCCAAGGAACTCGCACAAGTTATCGTGTCCATCGGACTTGCGCAAAACTTTGCAGCCCTTAAAGCCTTGGTTAGTACAGGGATTCAGCAAGGCCACATGAAATTGCAAGCCAAATCCTTGGCTCTCCTAGCTGGTGCTAGTGAGTCTGAGGTTGCTCCCCTGGTCGAGCGCCTCGTCGCAGAGAAAACTTTCAACTTAGAAACAGCCCGGCGCTATCTAGAAAACTTAAGATCATAAAAAACTCAGACGAATTGGTCTGAGTTTTTTGCAGTTAGATACTTTTTCCTGGTAAAAGAGTAACTGGTAAGAAGTAACCAGTTGTCGCGACCTCTTTGCCTTCAATCTTCTGCAAGAGGAGATCGACAGTGAGTTGGGCAATCTCTTTCATAGGTTGCTTAATCGTTGTCAGGTGAGGATAGTAGTTTTCGATAAAGTAAGTCCCATCATAGCCGATGACTTTGAGCTCATCAGGAACAGAAATTCCCAGCTCTTGAGCGATTTTAATCACTAGGATAGCTGTCAAATCATCCGAAGCAAAAATCGCATCTGGTTTCTGATGAGTCAAGATATTCTTGATTTCCATTTCTTTTCGGACGGGAGAAAAGTCACTCGAAACATTGATAATAGGCGCTTTCGGGAGAACAGAGGCAAAACCAGCATGGCGCAGTCCAGTCGGTGAGTTGGAATTATCATTTCCTGTAATCATGATGATAGACTGGGCGCCTGTCTTGACCAAGGTTTGGGCTGCGAGGACACCGCCACCATAGTTATCAGAGGAGACGACAGGGATGTCAGGTGATAGATTTCGGTCAAAGGAAATAATCGGTGCCGTCACACGATTGTAGTCTTCGATTCCCAAGTTGTGACTTCCTGAGATGATACCGTCTACCTGATTGGCCTCCAGCATTTCAATATACTCCCGTTCTTTTTCCGAGTCGTGTTCGCTGTTACAGATGATGGTCTTGTAGCCATTTTTGAAGAGTTGGTGTTCCAACTTGTCAATCAACTCCGCATAAAAGACATGACTGATATTTGGGAAAATGAGTCCAATCAACTTGGCAGATTTTCCTTGGAGGCTTCGAGCCAGATTATTAGGCTTGTAGCCTAGCTCTCGCATGGCTTCATTAACCTTTTGAATGGTTTTCTCAGATAGATACCCCTTTTTATTGATGACCCGTGAGACGGTAGTGGGGCTGACGCCTGCAAGTTTTGCGACATCAGTTAGTTTTGCGACCATAATCTAATTCATAGTAAGTTCCAGTTGGGTTTCCAGACTTGATGAGGATACCATTTTGGTCCGCATGTGGGAAGACACGACCAGAAAATACTTTTTCTCCTTTATTGATGAAAATTTCAAAGACCGACTTGTCGATGAAGATAGTGGCAGTAGTAGCTTGGTTATCGATAGGGCAAGAACGAGTCGTACCAAATTCTTGAGCATACTGTTCACCAGCCTGACTACGATCCACTGTCACCTGTCCATTGACAAGGTCAAAGTTGATTGAAAGCCCCTTGCCTTCTTTATCAGCGAGCAAGACAATCTCGCTTTGGCTATTGGCCTCCAAGTTGAGCTCCAGTTCATAGGTGTTATTGGTTTGAGTACGATTTGAGAAGACCTCTTCAGAAGAACGAAGTTCTTTGACGGCTGCGACAGGATATTGGTAGAGTTTGCCATCTTTGATAGTGAGTTCTTTGACCAATGAGAAGGTTCCTTGGTGGTCAAAACGGTCAGATGGGTAAGAAACATCTGGTAACCCAAGCCAACTTACTGCTAGCGCACGTCCATCCGGAGCGTTGAAGGCTTGCGTTGCATAGGCTTCGAAACCATAGTCTAGATTTTGCAGTGGAGACACATCTACCATTTTAGCATTTTCAGGATCAAAGGAAACCCCGATTTTGTACATGTTTGGATAGATATTGTCATAGTCTAGAACGTCCTTATCCAAACCTTGTGGGCAGTAGAGAAGGACAGGTTGCTCCCCTACAAAGACTAGATTTGGGCATTCCATCATGTAGGCAGTACGGTCGTTAGCAAAGTCAAGGTTACCAACGGCTTGCCAGTTTGTGTAGTCGTTGTCAACAGCTTTGTAGAGACGGACGAAGCCTTTTTTCTCCAAGTCCTGTCCACCGACGATAGCATAATATTGTCCCTTAAAGTTAAAAATTTGCGGATCGCGGAAGTGGTCAGTAGAGTCTGCTGGCTGGTCAATCAAGATCTTGTCAATCTTTGTAATATTACCATCCTTATCCATCAGGGCACCAATCTGGTAAGGGTGACGAATCCAATTTTCATCACGGACATTCCCAGTATAAAATAGGAACAACTGATCGCCAAACTGCATAGCAGAACCAGAGTAGGCACCGTGGCTATCCAATGGAGTATCTGGCAAAACTTTGACTCCAGTTTCTGTAAAGTGCACTAAATCATCACTTTCAAGCTGCACCCAAGACTTCAACCCATGGGCTGCACCAAAGGGGAAGTTCTGGTAAAAGAGAATCCATTTGCCATCGAAATAAGAAAAGCCATTTGGATCATTGAGAAGCCCCATTTTAGGCTCGACATGGTAACGAGTATGCCAAGGAGATTGTGCCATCTTTTCCTTGATTTGCTTGATTTCATCATTAGACCAGTCTTCATAGCGTCTGTAACGGCGCTCAGTTGTCCATTCCATTTTATCTTTCCTCCATAAGTTCTATTCTATTATTAATAGTAAACGTTTTCGGCAAAAAAAGCAAGTCTTTTATGTTAAAAAAGAGAAAAATATGTCAAACGATTGCCAGAAACCAAGCGAAGGAAATCTGGTAAATTTTCACGAAAAAATGAAAGAAAATGTAAATAAAAAGCTTTGAATCCTCTAATATAAAGATATTTTTTTGAGGAAAAAGAAAATACCGCTCAAAAACGAGCAAAAATAATCAGAGAAAAAAGAAAGGGAATAAAAATTTCTGCAAAACGCTTGACATATTTTAGAAACGTGATAAAATAATAGTCGTAGGGCGAATAAAATCGCTTTCAAACAAGAACAAAATTTTATAAGGAGATTTTTGCAAATGAACAATCAGGATATTGCAAAAAAGGTCATCGAAGCCCTTGGCGGACGTGAAAATGTCAACAGTGTTGCCCACTGTGCGACCCGTCTACGTGTCATGGTCAAAGATGAAGGGAAAATCAATAAGGAAGTGATTGAGAACTTGGATAAAGTTCAAGGAGCTTTCTTTAACTCAGGTCAATACCAAATTATCTTTGGTACTGGTACAGTAAACAAGATGTACGACGAAGTCGTTGCGCTTGGTTTGCCAACATCTTCTAAAGAAGACATGAAAGCAGAAGCTGCTAAACAAGGAAATTGGTTCCAACGTGCTATCCGTACTTTCGGTGACGTTTTCGTGCCAATCATCCCAGTTATCGTAGCAACTGGTCTCTTCATGGGTGTTCGTGGTCTCTTGAATGCTCTTGGAATGACACTTCCAGAAGATGTTACCATTTACAGCCAAATTCTCACAGATACAGCCTTCATCATCTTGCCAGGTTTGGTTGTATGGTCAACCTTCCGCGTATTTGGTGGAAATCCAGCCGTTGGTATCGTTCTCGGTATGATGCTGGTTTCTGGTTCACTTCCAAACGCTTGGGCAGTAGCATCAGGTGGTGAAGTAACAGCTATGAACTTCTTTGGCTTCATTCCTGTTGTTGGTTTGCAAGGTTCCGTACTTCCAGCCTTCATCATCGGGGTAGTCGGAGCCAAGTTTGAAAAAGCTCTCCGCAAAGTGGTTCCAGATGTCTTGGATCTCTTGGTGACACCATTCGTGACACTTTTGGTCATGTCTATCCTTGGACTCTTTGTCATCGGACCAGTCTTCCACGTGGTTGAAAACTATATCCTTTTCGGAACAAAAGCGATTCTTGGCTTGCCATTTGGTCTTGGTGGTTTGGTCATCGGTGGGGTTCACCAATTGATCGTCGTATCAGGTGTACACCACATCTTCAACTTGCTTGAAGTGCAATTGCTTGCTGCTGACCATGTGAACCCATTTAACGCCATCATCACTGCAGCGATGACAGCTCAAGGGGCTGCAACTGTTGCCGTTGGTGTCAAAACTAAAAATCCTAAACTGAAAACACTTGCTTTCCCAGCTGCTCTTTCTGCCTTCCTCGGTATTACAGAGCCTGCTATCTTCGGGGTTAACTTGCGTTTCCGTAAACCATTCTTCCTTTCATTGATCGCTGGTGCTATCGGTGGTGGATTGGCTTCTATCCTTGGACTTGCTGGTACTGGTAATGGTATCACCATTATCCCTGGTACAATGTTGTACGTTGGTAATGGTCAATTGTTCCAATACCTTCTTATGGTAGCTGTATCATTCGTTCTTGGTTTTGCCCTTACTTACATGTTTGGTTACGAGGATGAAAAAGAAGTTGCTTCTGAAGTTGCGACAGAGCGCTTGGTACAAGAAGAAACAACTGGTAACATCCCCGTAGCTCCTCAAAACGAAACAATCCAAACTCCAATCGTTGGTGATGTGGTTGCTCTTGAGAATGTTAACGACCCAGTCTTTTCAAGTGGCGCAATGGGACAAGGGATCGCTGTAAAACCAAGCCAAGGTGTGGTTTACGCACCAGCTGATGCAGAAGTATCGATCGCCTTTGCTACAGGACATGCTTACGGTTTGAAGACAGCAAACGGAGCTGAAATCTTGATCCACGTTGGTATCGATACGGTGACTATGAACGGTGAAGGCTTTGAACAAAAAGTTTCTCAAGGCGACAAGGTTAAAGCTGGTGACGTTCTCGGAACCTTTGACTCAAATAAAATCGCTGCAGCAGGTCTTGACGACACAACAATGGTTATCGTAACCAACACAGCAGACTATGCTTCTGTGACACCAGTCGCAAGTGGATCTGTTGTCAAGGGTGACGCTATCATTGAAGTGAAAGCTTAATAGATTCATAAAAACGAACAAATGTCATGTTTGTTCGTTTTTACTTGGATGGTAAGATTTACAGAGGAAAATCTAAAATATTGAGAAATCTAGCCCTTTAAAATGTGCTATAATAGAGAAAACAAAGATAAGAGGTTTATCATGACAAAATTATATGGAAGCTTAGAAGCGGGCGGTACAAAGTTTGTCTGTGCTGTCGGAGATGAAAATTTTAACATTGTAGAAAAAACACAATTTCCTACAACAACTCCTATCGAAACGATCGATAAAACCATCGAGTTCTTTTCAAAATTCGATAATCTTGCAGGCCTTGCCATCGGTTCCTTCGGTCCTATCGATATCGATAAAAACTCAAAAACCTATGGTTTTATCACAACGACTCCAAAACCTCACTGGGCAAATGTAGACCTACTTGGTGCCCTTCGTCGTGCCCTCAACGTACCCATGTATTTCACAACAGACGTAAACAGCTCTGCCTACGGTGAAGTGGTTGCTCGTAACAATGCTGGCGGTCGTATCGAAAACTTGGTTTACTACACGATCGGCACAGGGATTGGTGCAGGTGTTATCCAACGTGGTGAGTTTATCGGTGGTGTCGGTCACCCTGAGATGGGGCACTACTATGTGGCTAAACACCCAATGGATGTAGAAAAAGAATTTAACGGCGTTTGTCCTTTCCACAAAGGTTGTTTGGAAGGCTTTGCGGCCGGTCCAAGTCTCGAAGCCCGTACAGGTATTCGTGGTGAAAACATCGAACTCAACAGTTCTGTCTGGGACGTTCAAGCCTACTATATCGCTCAAGCTGCAGTCAACGCTACTGTGACTTTCCGTCCAGATGTCATCGTCTTTGGTGGTGGGGTTATGGCCCAACAACATATGCTGGACCGTGTGCGTGAGAAATTCACAGCTCTCCTCAACGGCTACCTACCAGTACCAGATGTGCGTGACTACATTGTCACTCCAGCAGTTGCTGGAAATGGTTCTGCCACACTTGGGAACTTTGTCCTTGCTAAGAGTGTCGCAAAATAAAACAAACAAATATCCGCTTGGGAAAACAAACGGATGTTTTGCTTAAAGACAATGTTTTTTGAGCCTTTCCTTAAGTGATTACGGACGGTAGCGACTTTCTTCGAAATTCCATACCTAAACTTTGAGCCTAATGTCTCAAAGTTTCCGAACACCTGAAATCTAATGATTTCAGGTGTTTTTATCACGGCGGAAAGGCTAGGTAAGTCCTCGATTCACTATCAAAAAATAGGCATGATTTCCATACCAAAGTATATTTAGTATCAGGCCATTTTCTATTCTCAAAACATCTGCCAGAAGAAATCAATAATATAGGTCAAACCATAAGTATAAACCACTAGGGTAAAGGGTTTGGTCAACACGATGATAATCATATAGCGCTTGAAGGTCATCTTGGTAAGGGCAGCCAGCATGCAGAGAAAGTCAGCTGGACTGATAGGCCAAATCATCATAAAGATAAAGAAACGTTCGAAACGATTGCCCTTATCTAGCCAACCGATGTATTTGTCATAGGTGTGCTTGCTGACGACGGACTGGACAAAGGCAGCTCCGTAGAGACGCACCAGGTAAAAGATAATGGCACAGCCAATCACGATGCCGATATAGTTATAGATGGTTCCGATGATATGACCGTATATAAAGACTCCAGCCACTGAAGTCAAAGCACCTGGAATGATCGGAACGACGGTTTGTAGGATCTGTAAAAAGATAAAGAGTGGTGGTCCCCATACCCCAGCTTGCTGGATAAAGGCTGATAGGGTTTCCTTGGACTGTAATACTCCTGCCTGATAGGCCCAAATACAGAAAATCAAGGTGCCTACTCCCCCGACGATAGATGAAATATTGATGACTTGCTGTAGAAGGGGAGAAACAGCTTTCATTTGCTTATCCTGTGACATAGAAACTCCTTATAGATAGTATGATTCTACTATACCATATTTTATGGAGAAAAACTATCTAGATCATCTGAGAGGTGAAATAAGTGTGGTAAAATGAGAATAGGAAAATGACAGTATAGAATGAGGGAATATCATGTTAGGTTTAAACTTTAAAGGAAGTTGGCGTCAATACCAAAAACAGGTTTTGGATTGTTTTCAAGACTACCAAGCAGACGGTCATGTTCACCTAGTGGCTGCACCAGGGTCTGGAAAGACCACCATTGGTATCGAGCTAATCGCTCGTTTTGGCAACCCAGCCCTTATCTTGGTTCCAACTGTCACCATTCGTGAACAATGGGTAGATAGAATTCAAGATGCTTTTCTAGAGGATGGTCAGAGGATTTCAGACCTCGTTTCCCAAAACTTAAAGGAGATGAAGGCATTAACGATTGTGACTTATCAGGCTTTTCATAGTGCCATGAACCAATTGCAATCACAAGAAGATGGAGAAGCAGAGGATTTTGTGGGATTTGATTTGCTTGCAAGCCTAAGAGCTCAGAAAGTTGCGACTCTTTGTTTGGACGAATGCCACCACCTGCGCAATGAATGGTGGAAAAGTCTGGAAGCCTTTCGCACGCAGTATGGACAGCTGCAAGTCATCTCCCTGACAGCGACACCACCTTATGACAGCGAGCCTGAACTCTGGGAACGCTATATCCGTATGTGTGGGGAGATCGATCAAGAAATCACGGTACCTGAACTAGTAAAGGAAGACACTCTTTGCCCTCATCAGGATTTTGTCTATATGTGTTCACCAACAGCTGAAGAGGCGGAACGTCTCAAACGGTTTGAGAAGACTAAGTGGGACTATATTCATCACCTTATAGTCGATCCTGATTTTCAAACATTTGTAGCAGGATCTAAGGTCCTCAAAGGGGATATTTCATCTGATTTGCTTTTAGAAGATCCCAAGTACTTGTCTGCTATGTTGATTTATATGCATTCTCAGGGGTTAACGATTCCTCCCTCTTTGCAAAATTTACTGGGAACCCAGAAGCTTCCAGCATTGACCTCCTACTGGCTGGAGACGCTGTTGCAGAGCATACTCTATCAGACACCAGATTGGTATGAGGATCCAGATGGATATAGGAAAAAGTTAGAGGCTGACTTGAAGGCGCGTGGGTTGGTGGAAAAACGTCAGGTTTATCTGGTTAAGTCTAAGGCTTCTGACCAGCTTTTAACCCAATCTCTAGGGAAGTTGTCTGCCATTGCCGATATCTTTTTGACGGAGTATGAGAGTCTAGGTCAGGAACTGAGACAGTTAGTACTAGCTGATTATATTCGCAAGGATTTTGCCACCTATCTGGGAGATGATCAGGCGACCATTTCTCAGTTGGGGGTTCTCCCTTATTTTGAAAGCATTCGTCGAAAAGCTCAGGAACAAGAGATACCTGTGTCTTTGGCTGTCTTGTCAGGTAGTGTCGTTATTTTGCCTACCGATGTGGCAGCAGAGCTGAAGGAGCTCTTGCCTCAGGTTCCTCTTAGTTTCTCATCTATTGGTCACTTGGATCCAAAAGATTATGTGCAGGTTGGTTTTCCTAGCTCAGCTAAGGGAATCGTAGCAGCAGTGACGGAGCTTTTTCAACGAGGGCGGATTCAAGTCCTAGTCGGAACTAAATCTCTCCTCGGAGAGGGTTGGGATGCTCCTTGTGTTAATTCCCTAATCCTCGGAAGCTTTGTGGGGAGCTTTATGCTGAGTAACCAGATGCGCGGGCGTGCCATTCGTATCTGGCCGGGACATCCAGAAAAGACCAGTAACATCTGGCATCTGGTAGCCGTTCAAGCGGAAGCACTCATCACTCTTCCTGGTGAGGAGCCTAGACCAGAGAGCAATCAGGATCTGCAGACCTTGTCGCGACGGATGGAGCATTTTCTTGGCTTGGCCTATAATCAGGAGAGTATTGAGACCGGTTTGGATCGTTTGGATTTTCCAAAGCCCCCTTTTAAGAAAAAGCAAATTAGTGAGTATAATGAGCGAGTTAAGAGTCTCTCCAAGGATCGAGCAGGCTTGAGACAAAAATGGCAGGATGCTCTTGTCGTAGCGGATCAGTTCGAGATAGTTACAGAAGTCGCAACTCAAAAACAGAAGATCCCAGTCATGCTCTTGCTTGATGCATTAAAATGGGTTCGCATGTCATTGCTCTTGTTGGCAGTGGATTTGTTGGTTTTGCTATTTAGATTGAGATTGATCGGTGTTTGGTGGCTTACGACAGCCTGTCTCCTCTTTTTGGCCTTTGCATCTTGGCGCTACCTCCGTTATAAAAGTCCCTATAAACGTTTGCAATCTCTGGGTGAGCAGATCCGAAAGGCTCTGCTAGATTCGGGGCATCTAACGGACGATCAATCCCGTGTTCAGGTAGAGGAGGACAAGGAAAACTATATGGTTTTCGCCTATCTCAAGGGAGGAAGCATGAGGGACAAGGAGTTGTTTGCTCAGACTGTGGGAGAGTTCTTTGCACCAGTGGACAATCAGCGCTATCTCTTGAAGGCAGAGAAAGTCCGACAAGGTCAGTCACCTTACTATGTCGTGCCTAGTCTTTTTGACAAGCGCAAGAAAGAAGCACAGAAATTCCTCGACTTCTTAACGCCGACTATCGGACGTTATCACCTCGTCTACACACGGACAGAGGCTGGACGGAAAATCCTTCTCGAAGCTCGTATCCAAGCTCTCTCTAACAAAAACGACCGTATCTTGACTAAGAAGAAGGTTAAAAGCCGGTTGGAGTAGGGGCGTATGGGAAAATCCATCTGAAACATGATATAATAATAGAGAAAATAAATTTTTAATAGTTGAAACAGTTGAATAGAATGAAGCGTTTAGAACAAACTATTCTTACAAAGCATAAGAAAGGTTTTTTGATGGCAAAGAAAAAAGATTTTTCTGAATTAACCAGGGTACAAATTCCAGCAGCTCTACACCTTATGAGACTGGGCTATACCTATCTTCCCCGTAATGGGAAGGAGATTGCAGAACGAGATCCAGATACTAATATCCTCGTATCTGTTTTTAAGAAGCAATTTTTAAAATTTAACAACTACCTGACAGAGGAAGACTTTGAGAGAGAACTGGCCAATATCAAGTTGGAACTAGATCAAAATGACTTGGGACGTTCTTTCTTTAGACGCCTGCAAGGTCAGGAAGATACCGTTTATATTGACTGGGAAAACCCTGAAGCCAATACTTTTCATCTAGCGCTTGAAGTCACTTGTAAAAATGGCCAGGATGAATTCCGTCCTGACATTGTCGTATTTATCAATGGTCTGCCTCTTTCTTATATCGAAGTGAAACAGCCAAATGCGATTCGAGATGGGAAAACAGGAATTCAGTCGGAGCAAGACCGAACTAGACAACGCTTTGAAAATCGCAAGTTCCGCCGCTTTAACAATATCACCCAGTTGATAGCTCTGTCTGACAACTTGCCCTATATCAGTGGACAAGGTCAACAGAAACAGGGCTCTTACTACGGTTCAAATGCCTATTCAAAAACTAAGTTTAATGCTTTCAAGGAAGAAAGAGAAGAAGATTTCCTTCATTCCTTAGCAACCTTAACAGAGGACCAAATCGACTTCGTTTTAGATGACATGAACCACTTTGCCCTCAAGTCCCAGCCAGAATTTAAAACAAACCTAAACCATGATACACCGTGTAATGCCTTTCTCTCATCTTTGTATACCAAAGAACGCCTGCTCTTTATGCTTCGTTTTGGACTAGTCTATGTAGAGGAAGAGAGCAAGGATGGTCAGATGCAACTGCAGAAGCATGTCATGCGCTACCCTCAGTATTTTGCGACACGTGCCATTGAAGAAACAATTGCAAGAGGTGTTAAGAAGGGCGTTATCTGGCATACACAAGGTTCAGGGAAGACAGCCTTGGCTTTCTTCAATATCCGCTATCTGACCAATTATTTCTCAAAACAGGGAATCGTCCCTCAATTTTACTTTGTCGTGGATCGTTTGGATCTGGCAGACCAAGCCTTTAAAGAATTTACCAAACGAGGGCTCAAGGTTAAGCGTATCAACAGCCCTCAAGAGCTCAATCAAAAACAAGATGGCTATGATGTCGCTGTGGCCAATATCCAGAAGTTCAAGGATAATTCAGACTTGACTGACCGCTCTGGTTATGACCTCAATCGTCAAAATATCTACTTTATCGATGAAGCCCATCGCTCTTATAATGAACGCGGTTCCTACCTACCAAATCTCTATCAGGCAGATACCAATGCAATAAAGATTGCTTTGACTGGGACCCCATTGATCACCTATAAGAAAGACGGAAAAACAAAAGAAAATCATGCGACCACACGCGATATCTTTGGAGATTACATCCATAAATACTACTACAACCAGTCTATTGATGATGGCTTTACCCTACGCTTGATGCGAGAAGATATCGAGACTTCTTATAAAGACAATCTCAGATCCATCAATGAAGAGATCCAACGTGGAGGCTTGTCCAAGGAAGATATCTTTGCTCATCCCCACTATGTGGAACCTATGCTTGATTTTATCCTTGAGGATTTTAATCGTGCACGTGATGTAATTTTTGATGATCAGACGATTGGTGGCATGATCGTCTGTGACTCATCAAAGCAGGCGCGTGAGCTTGAAAAGCAATTGAAAAAACGTCGTAAAGCTGGAACAATCAACTTGACATCCGCATTGATTCTCCATGATGAGGGAGATAAGGAAGAGAAGAAAGACAAGGTAGATGCTTACAAAGAAGGCAAAATTGACCTTATCATCGTCTACTCCATGCTCTTGACAGGTTTTGATGCCCCTCGTCTCAAACGTCTCTACCTAGGGCGTAAAATCAAGGCTCATAACCTTTTACAAACTCTAACCCGTGTCAATCGTCCTTACAAGGACTATCTCTTTGGCTATGTCATTGACTTCGCGGATATTTCTAAGGAGTTTGACAGGACCAATCGTGCCTATCTGGAAGAACTCAATCAAGAGTATGATACGGCCTTGACTGGGGAAAATGGAGAGGATGTTTTTGGCTCGCTCTTTGTCCCAGCAGACGAGATTTCTCATGAATTAAGCAAGACTGAGCTAATCTTACTTGACTATCCAACGGATAATCTGGAATACTTTTCCCAAGCTATCAATGATATCAAGGATAGAAAGCAGTTAATCGATCTACGAAAAGCTTTGGAGTCTATCAAGCAGTATTACAATATTGCTCGTCTCCTTGGTTACCATCACTTGATCGAGCAGATTGACATTGCTCAGGTCGCAACCTTGCTCAATATCCTCTCTAGACGGATGCTGACACTGTCCTTGATTGATAAACCAGCTGACTTTTCTAGTCAAACGCTCTTAAATTTAGCTATGTCTGAGACTAGTTTTAGTTTTGTCAAGATTGCAGAGGAAGAACTTCGTCTAGCAGCTAATGATCTGGAGGATTGGAGACGTCGGGTAGCTGGTAGGATTAAAAAACAGCGTGATGAAAAGGATCCTGAGTGGGTTTCTCTCTACGAAGAATTCCAACGTATCATGCAAAAACATTTTATCTATGGCCAAGAAGGCTATACGATGGAAAATATCAAGGAAACACAAAAAGACTATGAAGAACTTTTTAAGTCAGTGGAGGATTATTATACTCGTATGAGACGATTGACCATGAACTTTAACGGAGATGAAATGGCAGCTCGTTCATACAAGCATGTGACCAACTCGACTGTGGTCAGTGAATTTCCTGCTATTTACCATGTCATCAAAGGTTCTAAGGTTAAATTAGACCATAGAATCGGTCAAAATCAAGGGGTTCTAGATAATGAGGAATATCTAAAGCGAATGATTCGCGAGCAAGCCCGAAAAGAAATGAAGAAAAACCAATCAGCTAGCAATATGGCCAAACAAGATTTTGATAGATTGGTTGAATCGCTATTTGAAGGATATGAAGAGGAATACCAACACTAATGAATGAAACATACAAGGTCCAAGTCCAAGACTTGGTAGATGATTTAAAAGCCGTCTTTACCCATGCAGGACTAGGAGGAGAAGCGGGTGAGTACAAACTTCTCACCCAGTCTTTCCTCTACAAATTTTTAAATGATAAGTTTTTATATCAAGCACAGGTACTAGATGCAGGGAATACCTATGAAAACTTACTGGCCATGAGTGAGGAAGACTATGACTGGCTCTTAGAGGATATCGGTACCAGCACAGCCTGGCTCAAGCCAGACCAGTTGATCGAAAGTCTCCACCGTCAGCAAAACGAGGCGACTTTCTACGAGACTTTTGAAAATACTCTCAACCAAATCGCCATTGACAATAATGATATTTTCTCTGTTCATACGGATGGAGATACAGCTATTCGTCTCTTTGATGAGCGCTTGATTACTGATACCATCTCAGATAGTAGTAAGCGTAACGAGGTGGCAAAAGCTATCATTAATCTCCTTACTCGAGTCAAGTTCGATGAGACCATCTTTTCACAAGGTTTCGACTTTTTCTCTACACTTTTTGAGTACATGATTAAGGACTACAACAAAGATGGCGGTGGTAAGTACGCTGAGTACTACACACCTCACTCTGTGGCAAAGATTATCGCTGATATCTTGGTGGGGAATGACCAACCATCAAACGTGCGAATTTATGACCCGTCGGCTGGTTCGGGGACCTTGCTCATGAACCTAGCTAGCCGTATCGGTGTGGACAAGACCACTGTCTATAGTCAGGATATTTCGCAAAAATCAT
>CAUVUZ010000009.1:0-31090 GCA_963555095.1 uncultured Streptococcus sp.
CTCAAGTTGGACTGGACGAATACAAGAAACTCTTGGATGATGCTGCAGCTGAAACCAGCGACCTCAATAAGCGTTACGAAAAATACGCTAAAGCTCAAGCTTGGGTATCGGATAGTTCGCTCTTAATCCCAGTTGCTTCTTCAGGTGGTTCTCCAACTGTTAGCCGAACTGTACCATTCTCAAAAGCATACTCACAAGTCGGAATCAAGGGAGACCCGTTTGTATTCAAAGGTTTGGAGCTGCAAAAGGATGTCGTGACTACAAAAGAATACGAAGAAGCTCTCAAGAAATGGCAGAAAGAAAAAATTGAAACAAATGCCAAATACCAAAAAGAGCTAGAAAAACACGTCAAATAGCCTATAAAAGAAAAGGAAGTTTCAGAAAATCTGTGCTTCCTTTTTCTGGTTTGGAGACACAGTCGTCGTAAAATCAGTTCTTGAATGACAATTGAAGTTGAAATGAAAAACTGATAAGCAAATCACGGTTATAAAAGTTCTTTAATTAGCTTTTGAATGGTTGTAACACTTAAAACGATGCTTCTTGAAGATAATTCTAGTGTATTGTGAAATAGAGCGAGTAGAAACCTCAAAAAAACGAACTTTAATATTTATATGGCAAATCACTTTAAGAATATTTATGCAGTATAAATGAATTTAAAACAATTCCTAAGTAAGTATCTAGTATTTTATAGTTTTAGACTTAAAACTATAAAATGCTTATTGTAACAACTAAAAATACTGTTTTTTTAAAATAATAGTAACTATGTTATTTTTTTGATTTTAAATTATGAAAGTGCTATAATTGTTATTGGACGCAATAAATATAAAAAAAGTGTTCAATAAATCCAATTTATATTTTATAAAATATATTCCTTGTTTATAGTCCGAAAAACGAATAGTGCACAAAAGTTTTCCGAACGTTATGACCAGCGATTCTTTTTTGGAGGTTTAATTTAAAATGAATAGAAAATATGGTCTTTTGGCGGGAGCGGCTCTGGCGACAGCAGTTGCAGTTTCAGCTTCTGTAACACCAACGGTTCATGCAGATTATCGTTGGGATTCCCGTCATAGTTGGGACTATGATTTTGATGATTGGGATGATGACTATAATTATTGGAATCGATACAACTACCGACAGCCAGATAGCGGTCACTATTTCTACTGGAATGGCAGCTACTACTATCGTATGAGTGATGGTAGTTACTATATTTACCGTGATGGTGAGTGGAAACCACTGACAAACAATCGTGACAACAATTCTTCAACGAACAACTTAGTAAATGATAACCACTATCGTTACGAGAATGGCTACCATTACTATGTATTAGAAAATGGGGATTATTACTACTACCAAAACGGTCGTTGGGTGTTTGTCAAGAAATCTGCGGATAATCAAAAAGAGTTGGAGTTAGAAAATCCAGGTAGGGTGGAGCTTCCAGAAAATCCCCCATTCAATGGAGCGGATGGGGAATTTAATCCTTTTGAATCAGGTACTATTGAGTTTCCAGAGACTCCGTCTTACGGAGGTGCGGACGGTGAATATGCTCCTTTTGACTTGGGAACAATCGAACTTCCAGAGAATCCCCCATTCAATGGAGCGGATGGCGAGTTGGATCCTTTTGCACCAAAACCAGATAATTCAACCAATCCCTCTGGCCCAGAGACTCCAGGTTTGACAACAACAGATGAACCGAGTGAAAATCAGATTCCTCCGTATGTTGAAAAACCAGCACCAGGTTTAGAGCACTTATTATGGGCTCCAAATGGAAACCAACCCAAATTAGTCATTCCGCCAGGAAAACCAGGTGATAAGATCCTGGAGGGTGATCCAAACTATGCATTTGATGGTACTAATCACTATTACTATATTGAATCAAACGACGAAGTTACAGGTTACACAGCTTACTGGAAGTGGATGGAGGATGCATGGAAGTTGCATGGAATGACAGATCCAACAGATCCAGCGCTGGATCCGAACTTGCACTCAAATTCCGTAGACGATGAATATAGCTATAGTGATCAAAACTCTAGCGTGAAACTGTATTCGACTAATCTGGTCGAAACTGCCAAAGCAGGACAAGCACTTCCTTTCCAAAATGTCGAGGAATTCAAAAACTATGTGATCGAAAAACTAAATCCTAAGTTTTTAGATAACGCGGGTTGGGATGCAAAGGTCACTTGGGAAATTGAAGATGAGGATATCTTTGAGAAAACCAAAAATGATCCTTGGGCTAGAGATTATGTTTTAGTCGCCAACCTCAAGAGTGGAGTGGATGAAGAAAAATACCGCGATGTAGAATTTGGTTATGTGAAATTTGTCTTCCGCGTTGCTGCGACGGATGATACGAATTATTACTATATGGAAAAGGCCAAGGAAGCATTCGCTGGGATCAATGAAATTCGTAAGGAACAAGGTTTGAAAGAATTGACTTGGTCAGATGAGATTTATCAAAATCAAGCTCTACCAAAAGCAAACCAAATCTCTCGCCAATACGATAGCTCAGGTTTTGTTGGCCGTCGTGACCAAGATGCAGCTGCCGTTGTCAAGAAATGGGCAAATAGCGGTTTGAGAGAATTGCTTTTGGATCCAAATGCGACAGAAGGAGCTGTAGCAGCAGTAGTTAGTGGAAATGGAGACTACTACTGGGCTTATAATTACAAATAAAATAAATTTCTAACTCTATCAAGCTCTTTGTTAATTGTGGCGGATTGATGTTAGCTAAGATTTGGAGAGGACAATCACTATCCTCTCCATTTTTATTCAGAGAGATAAAGATTTGTTTCTTAGAATTATCAAAGTCACGGGAATCAAAGGAATAGCGTTTGGTGGCTTTTAGAAGGCTGTTAGTAGTTTCCGGTTTTTACTTTAGAATTAGGCGATCGAAGATGTTGCTAATATTAATTTCATCTTTTAGGAAGGTTTGAAAAGGGGGATATCTTGGATTTTATTTTCCATCAGTCTGAAAAGATTCTCGAGAACCAAACTAGTCGCCTATTTATTTTTGCACACTCAGTGGCTAATTTTATTCTAGAGCTGTCAATGCTAGTGTAGGTTAATCTTTTGCTGGAAAACCATAAACTTTACAATTTAGGACAAATTTGATAAAATATGGCTATGTTATAAAAAGTGACATAAAGGAGTAGAGGATGAACATAAAAAAAAGACTCATCGGAACTGGTCTTGTCCTAGCTACAGGGATTTTACTGACAGCTTGTGGACAGTCCAATACGGATACAAGCACCTTCTCATCAACATTTAGCGCAAACCCAACGACATTTAACTATCTTTTAGACTATTATGCAGATAACACTGCAGTGATTACCAATCTTGTGGATGGTTTGCTAGAAAATGATAGCTATGGAAATCTAACGCCAGCTCTAGCTGAAGACTGGTCAGTTTCGGCAGATGGTTTGACCTATACCTACAAACTCAGAAAAGATGCTAAGTGGTACACAGCTGATGGAGAAGAGTACGCTCCAGTTAAAGCCCAAGACTTTGTCACTGGGATTAAGTATGCTGCGGACAACAAGGGGCAAGCCATGGATCTCATCCAGAACTCTATCAAGGGATTGAATGACTATGTGACAGGTGCGAGCAATGACTTCACAACAGTTGGTGTTAAAGCCTTGGATGACTATACGGTTGAGTACACTTTGACACGACCAGAGCCCTACTGGAACTCAAAGACAACCAACAGTATCCTTTTCCCGGTTAACGAAGAATTCTTGACATCAAAGGATAAAGACTTTGGAACCTTGACGCCAAACAGTATCCTTTATAATGGACCTTACTTGTTAAAAGATTTCACATCAAAATCTTCGATCGAGTATGTGAAGAACCCGCACTATTATGATCATGATAAAGTGACCATTGAAAAAGTTAAGTTAGCCTACTTTGATGGCTCAGATCAGGAGATGACCATTCGTAACTTTGAAAGTGGTGCCTATACGCTTGCGGGAGTCTATCCAAATAGTTCCAACTATGCCAAGACAAAAGAAAAATACCAAGATAATATCGTTTATAGCTTACAAGACAAGACGTCTTGGTACTTCAACTTTAACGTTAACCGTAAAGCCTATAACCATACTGCTAAAACAACGGATGAACAAAAGAAATCAACGCAAACAGCGATTTTAAATAAAAACTTCCGTCAGGCCTTGAACTTTGCCATCGATCGTACAGCCTACTCTGCCCAATCTAACGGGCAAGAAGCAGCAAGTAATACCCTTCGTAATACCCTTGTTCCCCCTACATTTGTGCAAGTGGGAGATAAGAGCTTTGGGGAAGTGGTCTCTTCTAAACTTGTTCAGTATGGAACAGAATGGTCAGAAATCAACTTGTCGGATGCCCAAGACGGTTACTTTAACAGGGAAAAGGCTCAAGCAAAATTTGCGGAAGCTAAAAAGGAATTGGAAGCCCAAGGGGTGATTTTCCCAATCCATTTGGATGTCCCAGTTGATCAAACCAATAAAAATGCAGTTTCTGGGATGAATTCGCTTAAACAGACACTTGAAACAGTACTAGGTTCTGACAATGTCGTCGTTGATGTTCAACAACTTTCAACGGATGACTTTGGGAATGTTGCCTTCCTAGCACCAAATCCAGCAGCTCGTGACTACGACCTAAACTTTGATGGTTGGGTTGGTGATTACCAGGATCCATCAACATATCTGGATCAATTTAATGCAGAAGATGGCTTTTATCTCAAGATTTTTGGCCTAGATGCTAAGGAAGATCAAGAACTGATTAAGAGTCTAGGATTAGATACCTATACAAAACTTCTAAAAGAAGCAGATGCTGAGAATCAAGATGTCGCTAAGCGTTATGAAAAATACGCTGAAGCTCAAGCTTGGATGATTGACAATTCTCTAGTCATGTCTGCTATGTCAAATGGTGGAACAGCCTCTGTAACTAAAGTAACTCCGTTTACGCGTGCCTACTCTCTAGTGGGAATCAAGGGTGACGGAAATAACTATAAGTACATGAGACTGCAAAAAGATCCTGTTACCAAGAAACAATTTGACGAAGCCAAGGCTAAGTGGGAAGAAGAAAGTAAAAAGGCTATCGAAAAGAGTCAAAAAGAATTTGAAAATCATATCAAATAAAAAGTTGAAATAAGGTCTCTTGCAAGGGATCTTGTTTTTGTTTGCTCAAGGTCCTAAATAATGAAAGCGGTCACTTCAAAATATAGCTAAGAAAAAAGGAATGAAAACGCTGAGAATTGTGAGAATGAATGGAATTTGTCCTACTTTTGTGATATAATTACTTTAATTATTATAGTATAGGGGAGTGTCATGACGAAACGTTCAAAGAGATCTCGCTCGGGAAAAGTAAAGCGAAGCGTTAACATAGCCTTGTTAACTGTTTATCTATTGTTGGCTAGCTTTTTATTGTTTTTGATTTTTAAATACCATATCCTTGCTTTTAGATATCTTAATCTAGTGGCAACTGCGTTAGTTCTACTAGTTGCCTTAGTAGGGCTGCTCTTGATTATCTATAAAAAAGCTGAAAAATTTACTATTTTTCTGTTGGTGCTCTCTATCCTTGTGAGCTCTGTTTCACTTTTTGCAGTACAGCAGTTTGTTGGACTGACCAATCGTTTAAATGCGACTTCTAATTACTCAGAATATTCTGTCAGTGTTGCTGTTTTAGCAGATAGTGAGGTTGGAAATGTTACGCAACTGACGAGTGTGACAGCACCGACTGGGACTGATAATGAAAATATTCAAAAACTACTAGCTGATATCAAGTCAAGTCAGAATACCGATTTGACGGTCAATCAGAGTTCGTCTTACTTGGCGGCTTACAAGAGTCTGATTGCAGGTGATACCAAGGCCATTGTCTTAAATAGTGTCTTTGAAAATATCATCGAGTCAGAGTATCCAGATTACGCATCGAAGATAAAAAAGATTTATACTAAGGGATTCACTAAAAAAGTAGAAGCTCCTAAAACTTCAAAGAGTCAGTCTTTCAATATCTATGTGAGTGGAATTGATACCTATGGCCCGATTAGTTCAGTGTCACGTTCAGACGTCAATATCCTGATGACTGTCAATCGAGATACCAAGAAAATCCTCTTGACCACAACGCCACGTGATGCCTATGTACCAATCGCAGACGGTGGAAATAATCAAAAAGATAAATTGACCCATGCGGGCATTTATGGAGTTGATTCGTCCATTCATACCTTAGAAAATCTCTATGGAGTGGATATCAATTACTATGTGCGATTGAACTTCACTTCGTTTTTGAAATTGATTGATTTGTTGGGTGGGGTAGATGTTTATAATGATCAGGAATTCACAGCTCTACACGGGAAGTTTCAATTCCCTGTAGGCAATGTTCATCTCGATTCAGAACAGGCTCTCGGTTTTGTTCGCGAGCGCTACTCCCTAGCAGATGGCGATCGTGACCGCGGGCGCAATCAACAAAAGGTGATTGTGGCTATCCTTCAAAAATTAACGTCGACCGAAGCACTGAAAAATTATAGTACGATTATTGATAGTTTGCAAGATTCTATCCAAACAAACATGCCGCTTGAGACCATGATGAACTTAGTCAATGCTCAGTTGGAAAGTGGTGGAACTTACAAAGTGAATTCGCAAGACTTGAAAGGTACAGGACGGATGGATCTCCCTTCCTATGCGATGCCAGATAGTAACCTCTATATGATGGAAATTGACGACAGTAGCCTTGCATCTGTCAAAGCTGCTATTCAAGACGTGTTGGAGGGCAGATGAAATGATTGATATTCATTCACACATCGTCTTTGATGTAGATGATGGTCCCAAGTCAAGAGAGGAAAGCAAGGCCCTCTTGACAGAAGCCTACAGGCAGGGGGTGCGAACCATTGTCTCTACCTCTCATCGTCGCAAGGGCATGTTTGAAACTCCAGAAGAGAAGATAGCAGAAAATTTTCTTCAGGTTCGGGAAATAGCTAAGGAAGTTGCGAGTGACTTGGTCATTGCTTATGGGGCGGAAATTTACTACACACCAGATGTTTTGGATAAACTGGAAAAAAAGCGGATTCCGACCCTCAATGATAGTCGTTATGCCTTGATAGAGTTTAGTATGAACACCCCTTATCGCGATATTCATAGCGCCTTGAGCAAGATCTTGATGTTGGGAATTACTCCAGTCATTGCCCACATCGAGCGCTATGATGCTCTTGAAAATAATGAAAAACGCGTTCGAGAACTGATCAATATGGGCTGTTACACGCAAGTAAATAGTTCACACGTCCTCAAACCCAAACTTTTTGGAGAACGTTATAAATTTATGAAAAAAAGAGCTCAGTATTTTTTAGAGCAGGATTTGGTTCATGTCATTGCAAGTGATATGCACAATCTAGACGGCAGACCTCCTCATATGGCAGAAGCATATGACCTTGTTACCCAAAAATACGGAGAAGCGAAGGCTCAAGAACTCTTTATAGACAATCCTCGAAAAATTGTAATGGATCAACTAATTTAGGAGAAATGATGAAAGAACAAAATACGATAGAAATCGATGTATTTCAATTATTTAAAACCTTATGGAAACGCAAACTAATTATTTTATTAGTGGCACTTGTGACAGGGGCGGGAGCTTTTGCATATAGCACTTTTATCGTTAAGCCAGAATATACGAGTACCACGCGTATTTACGTAGTGAATCGCAATCAAGGAGATAAGCCGGGGCTGACAAATCAGGACTTGCAGGCAGGATCTTATCTGGTAAAAGACTACCGTGAGATTATCCTTTCACAGGATGTGTTGGAAAAGGTAGCGACAAATTTGAAATTGGATATGCCAGCAAAAACGTTAGCTAGTAAAGTTCAAGTGACTGTGCCAACTGACACTCGTATTGTCTCAATCTCTGTCAAGGATAAACAACCAGAGGAAGCCAGTCGCATCGCTAATTCTCTACGAGAAGCTGCTGCAGAAAAGATCATCGCTGTAACGCGAGTATCTGATGTAACGACACTTGAAGAAGCGCGACCAGCTACGACTCCCTCTTCTCCAAATGTTCGACGCAACACCTTGTTTGGTTTTCTTGGAGGAGCTATCGTAACAGTGGTTACTGTTCTTTTGATTGAGTTACTCGATACCCGTGTGAAACGTCCTGAAGATGTCGAAGATGTACTGCAAATTCCACTTTTAGGAGTCGTTCCAGATTTGGACAAAATGAAATAGGAGGAAGTTATGCCAACGTTAGAAATCTCACAGGCAAAATTGGATCTTGTAAAAAAGGCAGAGGAGTATTATAATGCTTTGTGCACGAACCTACAGTTAAGTGGAGATGATTTGAAAGTATTTTCTATCACTTCTGTGAAACCAGGAGAAGGAAAATCAACGACTTCCACCAATATCGCTTGGGCTTTTGCGCGTGCAGGTTACAAAACGCTGCTGATTGATGGAGATGTTCGCAATTCTGTTATGTCAGGCGTTTTTAAAACAAGGGATAAGATTACAGGTCTTACAGAATTTCTATCAGGAACCACAGACCTATCACAGGGGCTTTGTGATACCAATATCGAAAATCTCTTTGTCATTCAGGCTGGCTCTGTGTCACCAAATCCGACCGCTCTTCTTCAAAGTAAGAATTTCAGTACAATGCTTGAAACCTTGCGTAAATATTTTGACTACATCATTGTAGATACTGCTCCTGTCGGTGTCGTGATTGATGCGGCTATTATTACGCGAAAATGTGATGCTTCTATTTTAGTGACAGCAGCAGGTGAAACAAATCGACGGGATATTCAAAAAGCGAAAGAACAGTTGGAACAAACTGGGAAGCCGTTTTTAGGAGTTGTGTTGAACAAATTCGATACTTCAGTAGATAAATACGGTTCTTACGGAAATTATGGAGATTACGGAAAAAAATAAAAAATAGTTTGGGGGATAGAGATGAATGGAAAAGTAGTAAAGCCTTCATTGGCCATAATCCAGAGTTTTCTTGTTGTTTTATTAACTTATCTACTTAGTGCAGTGAGAGAAACGGAGATTGTTTCAACAACAGCTATTGCACTTTATATTCTCCATTATTTTGTCTTTTATATCAGTGATTATGGACAAGATTTCTTTAAAAGGGGATATTTGCTTGAGCTTGTCCAGACATTGAAATATATCCTATTCTTTGCGCTAGCGATTAGTATTTCTAATTTTTTCTTAGAAGATCGATTTAGTATTTCTAGACGAGGCATGATTTACTTCCTCACATTACATGCTCTCTTAGCCTATATGCTAAACCTATTTATCAAGTGGTATTGGAAGCGAGCTTACCCCAATTTTAAAGGAAGTAAGAAGATCCTCTTGCTCACAGCAACTTCTCGTGCCGAAAAGGTACTGGATAGACTAATAGAATCAAATGAGGTTGTTGGGGAGTTGGTAGCTGTTAGTGTTTTAGACAAACCAGATTTTCAGCATAATTCTTTAAAGGTAGTAGCAGAGGAGGAGATAGTAGACTTTGCGACTCATGAGGTGGTCGATGAAGTCTTTATCAATCTTCCAAGTGAAAAGTACAATATTGGAGAGCTTATCTCTCAGTTTGAAACGATGGGAATTGATGTAACAGTCAATCTAAATGCTTTTGATCGTAGTTTGGCACGTAACAAGCAAATTCGTGAGATGGCAGGATTAAACGTTGTGACTTTTTCTACAACATTTTATAAGACTAGCCACGTGATTGCTAAGCGGGTTATTGATATTATCGGTTCTCTAGTAGGGCTGATACTATGTGGTCTAGTCAGTATTGTACTGGTTCCTTTGATTCGAAAGGATGGGGGCTCTGCTATTTTTGCACAGACGCGTATAGGAAAAAATGGACGACATTTTACTTTTTATAAGTTTCGCTCTATGTGTGTGGATGCTGAGGACAAAAAAAGAGAACTCATGGAACAAAATACCATGCAGGGTGGAATGTTTAAGGTGGATGATGACCCACGTATCACGAAAATTGGTCGTTTTATAAGGAAGACTAGCTTGGACGAGCTGCCACAATTTTACAATGTTCTAAAGGGAGATATGAGTTTGGTAGGTACACGACCACCAACAGTGGACGAGTATGAACACTATACCCCAGAACAAAAACGTCGCCTTAGTTTTAAACCTGGGATAACAGGGTTATGGCAGGTCAGTGGACGAAGTGAGATTAAGAATTTCGATGAAGTTGTCAAATTAGATGTGGCCTATATAGATGATTGGACAATTTGGAAAGATGTTGAAATTTTATTGAAGACAGTTAAAGTTGTATTTATGAGAGATGGAGCGAAGTGATTTTTGCCCCTCAGTCTTGTTAGGAGAGAGATGAAACAGTCAGTTTATATCATTGGTTCAAAGGGGATTCCTGCCAAGTATGGAGGATTTGAAACCTTTGTTGAAAAATTAACCGAATATCAAAAAGACAGCAATATACAATACTATATTGCTTGTATGCGTGAAAATTCAGCTAAATCTGGTATCACGAATGACCAGTTTGAGCACAATGGAGCCATTTGTTTCAACATTGATGTGCCCAATATCGGACCGGCTCGTGCTATCGCTTACGATATTGCTGCTGTGAATAAAGCGATTGAAATAGCTAAGAAAAACAAAGATGAAGCTCCCATTTTTTACATTCTAGCTTGTCGTATCGGACCTTTTATTTCTGGACTTAAGAAAAAAATTCGTTCGATCGGAGGTCGACTACTGGTAAATCCAGATGGCCATGAATGGCTCCGGGCTAAATGGAGCCTGCCAGTTCGGAAGTATTGGAAATTTTCGGAACAGTTGATGATCAAACATGCAGATTTATTAGTCTGTGATAGCAAAAATATCGAAAAATATATCCGAGAGGACTATAAACAGTATCAGCCCAAGACGACCTATATCGCTTATGGTACAGATACTACCCCTTCAAGTCTGAAATCAGAAGATGCCAAAGTTCGAAACTGGTATCGTGAAAAGGGAGTAAGCGAAAATGGCTATTATCTAGTGGTGGGACGATTCGTTCCTGAGAATAACTATGAATCAATGATTCGTGAATTTATGAAGTCTAATTCTAAAAAAGACTTTGTTCTCATTACAAATGTAGAACAAAATAAGTTTTACGATCAGTTGCTCAAGGATACTGGTTTTGACAAAGATTCGAGAGTCAAATTTGTTGGTACTGTCTATGACCAAGAATTACTCAAGTATATTCGCGAGAATGCTTTTGCTTATTTCCATGGACATGAAGTTGGTGGAACAAACCCATCACTTCTAGAAGCTCTGGCATCCACAAAGCTTAATTTGTTGCTAGATGTTGGTTTTAACCGAGAAGTTGGTGAAGATGGGGCTATTTATTGGAAGAAAGATGAGTTGGCACGTGTTATTGAGGAAGTGGAACGGTTTGATAAAGGTGCGATTTCGGAATTAGACGAAAAGTCTAGCCAACGAATTGCGGATGCATTCACATGGGAAAAGATTGTGTCAGATTATGAGGAAGTGTTTAAGGAGGAGAATTAGTGTCAGTCAAATTGAAATATGACAAATCAGATATTATTTTTCTTGATGAGGAAGGCTTGAAAAAATATCAAGCTGAGCTACTTAAAATGATCTCAGATATCTTTAAATTTTTTGATGAGCATGAAATCCATTACTCCTTGAGTGGTGGGAGTATTTTAGGTGCAATTCGACATAAGGGGTTTATTCCATGGGATGATGATGTAGATATCAATATTCCTCGTGAAAGTTATGATAAACTTGTTTCTCTTTGTAACGCCTGTAAAGATTTTAGTGATCATTATTATCTTCAATCTCCAAATAGTCATCCTGAACTTGGGCTACATGTTTCCCAAATTCGTAAGAGGGGAACGGTAGCTCGCAGAAAATATGACCATTCAGCTGATGAATGTGGCATTTCGATAGATCTTTACATTGTGGAAAATGTTTACGATAATGTAGTGAAACGATTCTTTCAAGGATATACAAGTATGTTTTTGACTTTTGCTTTGGCTTCTGTACGAGAAACAAAGAATCATGCTCTGATGAAAGAAATGTTTAGACTGGAAGGTAGGAAGCTAAATTACTCTGCTGGAAAGTTGATGGTTGGTTGGTTTTTTGGCATTATTCCAATTGAGAAATGGCTAAACTGGCTTGATAAATGTAATTCAAGCTGTAAGGACTCAAATACAAAATATGTATCCATACCTACAGGAAGAAAGCACTTTAGACGCGAGACTTACTTGCGAGAGAATATGAATGTTTATAAAAAGGTACCCTTTGAAGATTTGATGGTGAATATTCCTGTTTGGTCAGAAGAATATTTAGAAATGTTCTACGGTAAAGATTATATGGTCGTTCCTTCTGTTGATAGGAGAGAGCAACATTTATTTTTAGAGTTGAGTTATGGAGAAGAATAAGTGAAAGTAGCAATTTTAACAGCTTCAGGCATTGGAAGCCGTATTGGTCAAGATATCCCTAAGCAATTTATCCATGTTGAAAATAAACCAATTATTATCTACACTCTTGAAAAATTTCAGAATCACCCAGAAATTGATGAAATTTGTATAGTGATTTTAAAAGGCTGGGAGCAAATGGTAAAGGCTTATGCTGAACAGTTTGGTATCACAAAATTAAAGATGATTACTCTTGGTGGTTCTTCAGGCCAAGAGTCTATCTATAATGGTTTGAAAGCAGTTAAGGAAGCACACCCAAATGAAGATATCACTGTATTAATCCACGATGGTAATCGTCCTTTAGTAAGTAATGAAATTATTAGTGATGCTTTAGCTACTTACCAACAATTTGGGAATGCAGTGGCTGCTATTCCTACAACAGAAGTTGTTTTTGTTTTAGATGAGCCACATTCAAGAGCCTCTATTGAAGCTTTGAATCGTGATTTGTTGCTTCGTACACAGACACCTCATGTCTATCAACTTGATGCTATTATGGAACTACATAACAAAGCTTTAGAAAGCGGGATTACAGATGTCGCAGCTTCTTGTCAGCTGATGCAATTATTTGGTAAGAAGAGCTACTTTTCACTTGGATCTGAGAAAAACCTTAAGATTACAACTGTTGAAGATTTAGACATTTTTAAAGCCTTGTTAAGTTCAACACGTGATAATTGGATTAAATAATCATGGTACTATTATCAAATAATCTTTATAAAAGGGATGTTAAAGAGTCATTGTCAGCAATCGTTAATGTTGCTGAACTGAAAGAAAAATCAATCCTAATAACAGGTGGGTCAGGCTTAATCGGTTCCTCTATTGTGGATCAGTTATTACTTCTAAACGATCTAAGAAATTTTAATATTAAAATATACTGTTGTGGTCGTAATCTTAGCTATTTAAAGGAGCGATTTGGTTCGGAAACAAGCTTCTTAAAATTTGTAGCTTATGATGCAGCAGTAGTTCCAGATTTTAATTTTGATATTGATTTTATTATTCATGCAGCAAGTCCAGCAAGCCCAGAGTTGTATGTCAATCAGCCAGTAGAAACCATGACTAGTAATTTTTTAGGAATGTACAACCTTTTGTCCTATGCTAAGAATGCTGGGGTTTCTAAGGTGCTTTATGTATCATCCAGTGAAGTTTATGGACTAAGTTCGAGTAATCAACCTTTAGAGGAAAACTATATTGGGTTGGTTGACCATCTTAATGTTCGTTGTTCTTATGCTAGTTCTAAGCGAGCGACAGAAACTCTTTGTACAAGCTTTGTGTCAGAATATTCTTTAAACATTACCGTTGTACGTCCAGGACATATTTACGGGCCAAGTGCCAAAGTAACAGATAATCGTGTTTCTTCATTCTTTATGAATGAGGCCATTGCTGGTCGTGATATTGTTATGAAGAGTACAGGGAGTCAGTTAAGATCCTATTGTTATAGTTTGGATTGTGCTAGTGCTATTTTAAGTGTTCTTCTTTCAGGTGAATCAGGGCAGGTTTATAATATTTCCAATCCAAATTCAATCATTACTATAAAACAGATGGCTGAAATTATTTCTCAAGTTAGCAATGTGAAACTTATCATGGATGTTCCCGATAACCAAGATCTTAAGCAGGCTAATCCCATGCAGAATGCCAGCCTTAGGAGCGATAAGCTAGAAAGATTAGGCTGGCGAGGATTATTTGATGCTAAGCTTGGATTTGGTAATACTTATAGAATTTTAAAGGAGTTCACTAGTGCAAACAAGTAAGATACTAATCATGATGGCGACCTATAATGGAGAAAAATATCTTCGTGAGCAGTTAGATAGTATTATAAATCAAACCATAACAGATTGGGAACTGATTATACGTGATGATAATTCGTTAGATCATACTGTTGATATTGTTAAAGAATATATTGCTAGAGATAGACGTATCCAATTAATTCAAAACGACTCAGATTTCCATGGGGCTTATTACAATTTCTTTGGTTTAATCAATGCTGTGCGAGTGCAAGAAAAAGTTTACGATTTCTATATGTTTGCAGATCAAGATGATATCTGGGATAGAGATAAGCTTGAACTTTTACAAAATTTTTATCATGAAGTTCATACTCAAGGACCAACAATGATTTACGCGGATATGAGGATTATTGATGGAAAAGGAGAAGAAACGTCTTCAAGTATGAACCATTTGATGGGGATTAGTTATACTAATCCAATTACTGCTTATATGGCGCACAAAGTTTATGGTTGTAACACTTTCTTTAACTATGATTTGTTTTCAATTCTCCCAAAAATTGCAAATGATGCAGCTGAATTAGTCTTTTTATCACATGATAATTTTATAACTAAAGTAGCTGCTCTAAAGGGGAATGTTTATTTTTATCCTGAAACAGTAATGGGTTACAGACGTTATGGAAGTAATGTTACTAGCAAACATGAGTACAATTTCAAAATGAGCCGAATTTTGAAAAGATTGTCTAAAATAAATGATTTGGCCAAAGATCATGCACTGACATATAAGCAGAGTATGGTGGCTATCTGTTTATTGAGAAGACAAGCATTGTCAGATTCTGAACAGGCTCTTCTAGACAAAGTTGAAAATATTATTCAACGTGGCGGTTTATATGCTGTCAGAATGGTTTTGTCAGAGAAAATTCGTTGGGGTAAGTCTGCGAAAACAATTAGTCGGACAGTGATTTTATTTAGTAAATTGTATAAGAAATATTTGAGAGATAATGAAAAAGAAGATAAATAAAAAAGAGATACTACTAACGTCTTTAAAGAATAGAACCTTTTTTCCTTTAACGATGGGGACGATTTTCTTAGGGAGAGATAGAAAAGCTCTTGAGCTAGTGCGTTTAATTGTACGTTACAAGCTAATGAAAAAATTGAGAAAAGAAAATGCTCCTATAATTAAAGAATTTCTTTCCACACGGAAATCATTTGAGAAGAAGAGGAGCAATAAGGTATGGATTTGTTGGATGCAAGGATTAGAGAATGCTCCCGAACTTGTTCAACAATGTGTATCATCTATTCAAGAAAATCTTCCTGATAGAGATATTGTTCTAATTACGGAGGAAAATTATTCTCAATATGTTGAATTTCCTGAATATATTGTAGAAAAATATACTAAAGGAATTATTAGTTCGACACACTTTTCTGACTTATTGAGGTTGGAATTATTAACTCGATATGGTGGAACATGGATTGACTCAACAGTTTATTGTACCTCTTCAAATATTCCAGATTATATGTTAGACTCCAATTTATTTGTATTTCAAGGTTTAAAACCTATAGATGGGCATGTTATGCAAATTTCTAATTGGTTCATCACTTCTGAAACTCACAATGAATTATTGGAATTAACAAAGCATTTGTTATATAAATATTGGGAAAAATTTGATTATGTGAAAGATTACTTTATTTTTCATTTAATGTTTCAATTAGCAATAGAAACCTATCCGGAAGGATGGAAAGAAGTTTTCCCAGCTTCCAATACCTTGCCACATATTCTTTTACTTAATTTATTTGACGATTTTAACCAAACGTGGTGGGACAATCTATTATTGACAACACCCTTCCATAAATTAACCTATAAGTTTGACGAATCCGAAACGATGAAAGATGGGACTTACTATAAAAAAATTATGAAGGAGCTCATAAAATGATTTCTGTCGCAATGACAACCTATAATGGTGCAGGTTATGTGGCTACTCAGCTACGGTCTATCTTAAATCAAAGTGTAGAAGTTGATGAGGTCATTATCTTCGATGATTGTTCAACCGATGATACAGCTGGTGTTGTATCAAAAGTAGAAGATTCTCGCGTGAAATTCATTCGGAATCCGGAAAATGTAGGATATATTCAAAATTTTTATAATGCGATTGAAGCTTGTACTGGAAATTTTATTTTTTTAGCGGATCAAGACGATGTTTGGGAATTTGATAAAGTTGAAAAAACAATGGAAGTTATGAAGGAGTACAAGTGTGAAGCTGTTTGTACAAATTTTAGCCTAATTGATAAAAACGGTAGTGAATTAAAGGCTACGGAACAATTTGTTCCGAATCGTTTTTTCACAGAATTAGAGAAAAAGGATGAAAAAATTATTAATCTATCATTTGATTATCTTATGTTGGGGAATGTTGTCCAAGGTGCCACATATTGTATTTCGAAGAAGACTCGAGAACTGTATTTGAAAATTGATAATAGAACCTTGTATCACGATCATCAATTATTATTAATTGCCTCAAAAATTGGGAAAGTATGTTTTTTAAATGAAAAATTAATAAGATATCGTATTCATGAAAACAATACGATTGGTTTTGGTACGAAGACAAATATTTTTGGTTTGAAACGGCTTAAATTTCCCAAAATAGAACCATCAATGGTCACTTTTTTAAGACAATTGAATCGAGTATCAAAAGTCCAACATTATTTCCACTATATTCTGTACTACTATTTAAGAATTCCATCAATTAAAAATATTATAAAAACGTTAAAATAAATCCAAGAATGGAGAAAACATGAATAGATTATCCCAGAAAAGTAGAATGGGTGTTTACTTATTACTGTCCTTTTGGTTTATCATTGGGGTGGCATACTATAGAAATTTTAATCTTACAATAATATTGCCTCTGTTTTTTCTGGTTGTACTTCAAAGAATATTATCAAAACAATTTACTTTTTACATAAAAAAACAGAATATTTTTTTAATTTTATTTGTGGCATACTACTCGTTTGTGAGTTTTCTTTTTTTGAAATCTACATCTAGTTTAACTAATTTTGTAATTAGATATATCTTATTACCAACGATTGCCTTTGGTTCGACTAGTTTGTATATAAACACCAAAAGGATGAAACTTTTTTTTATCGGTTGCATAAAGTCTCTAGTCATATTGTTTGCACTATTTGGGATTTATGAGTGGCGTGCTAAATACAATCCTATTGGTAGCTTTATAACTACTGGGGCGGCTAATTGGATAAAAAGAATGAATGAATTTGCAAATATTGTATATTATCCAAGTTCGTTCTTTACTCACTATACTTATTTTGCATATGTTTTATTAGTGGGTTGGTTACTCTCTTTAATCTTTCCGAGTAAGAATAAGTTGTTCGATTATAGTTATAAAGGAACTGTTTTATTTGCTTTAATAATTAGTCAGTCTAGAATGGCTTGGATTACTTTTGTTATTATAACGATGCTCCATTACTTCTTCTTTGTAAAGAAAGTAAAAATTTCATGGTTGATAAGTGTTTCGATTGTTTTCATTGCCTTAAATATATCAGGTTTTATAAACAAGATTGTTGAGTTAGTTTCTTCACGATTTGATAGAGTTATTTCGCTTGGCTATTCCGATGGCTCCTTTGGCCAAAGATTTGGAACTCTAAAAAATGTAATTCCCTATATGTCAGAGCACCCTATAAAAGCAATCATAGGGGGAGGTTATGGTTCGGCTTTATTTGACTTTCTTCCTCAATATTCTTACTATTTTGGATTCCAGACAACAGACTCCGTGTTGACAACGTATTTAATAGAGGTTGGAATCATTGGATGCCTATTACTTTTTATTGCTTTATTTATCTATATATCATCAATAGATAAAACGAATTCATTTAATAAATTAACGATTTTACTGATAGTGATGACACTGATAGAGATGTTTTCCTTTGACTTTTTTGCTAATAATATCACTTTATTCTTATTTTATATGGTTTGGGGTGTTATGATTACTCATACTGATGATGAGTTGGGGGAAATTAAATCTTAGTGGGAGAAAAAATGAAAATTACTTTTTGCTTACCGTCTTTACCAGATGTTCCTGTTGGAGGATTTAAAGTGGTGTTTGAATATGCCAATAGTTTGGTGGAGAGAGGACACGAAGTTTCAATTGTTTGTTTTACAAATCAAAAATTTAATATTGTTAAAAACTACGCTATTAAATATTACCTATCTCAACTTTATAAGCATTTTTATCCCAAATGGTTTCCGTTAGACCAGCGGGTTAGGAAAATTGCAACACCTTATCGTAATGAAACTCATTTCCCAGATTCAGATATTGTTTTCGCTACTGCGGTAAACACAGCAGAAATAGTTTATAAACTACCGAAACGTTGTGGAAGAAAGTTCTATTTGATTCAAGATTTTGAAAATTGGTCTTTTTCAGATGAAGAAGTATATAAGACTTATCAGATGGGAATGAATAATATAGTTGTTTCACAATGGCTATATGAATTAGTTTCGAAATTTGATCCTGATGTTAGATTGCTCAAAAATCCAATTGATACAAGAAACTTTTCAATAATAAATCAAATTGAAGAAAGAAATCCATTGGAAATCGCTATGCTCTATCATTATGGGGAGCACAAAGGTGTCCCAATAGCTCTTGAAGCTTTGAGCTTGGTTCGCCAACAGTACCCAAATATTCATGTAACTATGTTCGGAGCGTGTGAAAAGAGAGAGGAAATTGATAAAGAGTGGATTAGTTATTATCAAAATCAAACAGCTCTTCAATTGAGAAATATTTATAATAACACAGCTATTTTTGTTTGTGCTAGTATAAATGAAGGATTTGGTTTGACAGGAGCTGAAAGTATGGCCTGTGGTTGTGCGCTTGTCTCGACAGCTTACAAAGGTGTTTTTGAGTATGCCAGTAACGAAAACGCAATGCTATCACCTATTAATGATAGTTATGCTTTAGCAGAAAATATTATTCGTTTAATTGAAAATAATGAATTGCGTTTTAAGTTGGCTCATAAAGGTAGTGAAGATTTGAAAGCATTTTCTCTAAATCTTGCAGTTGATAAATTTGAGGAAATAATAGAAAGGTCAAAATGAATTATCTTCACCAGAGTATTTTTTATAAACAAATGATAATCATATATTATTTGAAAGAGACGGGGTGTTAAATATTGAAATTTTCTGTCATTGTCCCTATCTACAATGTTGAAGAGTACATTGAAGAATGTATCTATTCTGTTTTAAATCAGACATATGATAACTTTGAATTAATTTTAGTAAATGATAGTTCGCCAGATCGTTCATTAAATATTATTACCAATATTGCAGCTAGCGATTCACGTATTGTTATTATAAATAAAGAGAAAAATGAAGGTGTTGCGCTAGCTCGATCTTCAGGGTTAGTAAAAGCTACTGGAGATTTTATTATTTATTTAGACGGAGATGATCAATTAATTCCAGAAGCATTAAATATTTTATCCGCTAAGATTAATTCTAGCAATCCAGATATAATTATTTTTCCAAAAGTTAGAGAAGAAAATGGTGAGAAGTATGTTAGACCATACTTTAATAAAGAAATTCTTTTTGAAAATGATAAAAAAGAGTTGTATGAAGGTTTTTTACGCTATGGTTATTTTGTGATAGGATATGCAGCCATTCGAAGAGAGCTAGCAGTAAAGTATGATATTGCAGATGAAGTGAAAACAATTTGGATTGGAGAGGACTTATTACAGAGTCTTCCATTATTAACGTATTCACGAAGTGTGTTATATATCATGGAAGGTCTCTATATCATGACTTATAATCCAAAGTCTGTCACAAGGAGTAAAGTTTTGAGAAGGGATCGGTATCTTCAAGCAATTGAAACTCATAAAGTAATCGAAAAATATATACAATTGTGGGGAATTGGCGAGCTTCAAACGGTCTTTCAAGAACACATTATGCGAGATGCCATTTTGTACGCTTTTGAAGGTGTTTGGAGTACGAATTCTATTAGAGAAATAGAAGAATACTTGGATACTATTGGAAGTGATAAGGGATTTCTGAATGCTTATTCTCTAGGTTATCCTAAGAAAAAATCTCAAAAAATATTAGCATTTTTACTAAAACATAAGCTATATTATATTGTATATTATTTAATTAAAATTAAAGAAAGGTTATCGCTATGAAAATTATAAAAAATTTTATATATAATTTTTTATATAAAATTTTAACGATAATTCTTCCTTTTGTGACAGTTCCGTATGTTACAAGGATTTTTAATCCAACGTTAATGGGAAGTTACAACTTTACATCGTCTATTACAACCTATTTTACAATGTTTGGAATGCTTGGGATTATTACATATGGTAGTAACCAAATTGCTAAAGTGAGCCATAGAGGGAAACAAGAAATTTCTAAAGTGTTCTCCTCCGTTTATTATTTTCAACTAATTTCTACAACTATAGCAACACTACTTTATATATTCTATATTTTTACATTCCCAGGACAATATCAACAATATTTTGTAGTTCAAATATTTTCTTTGATTGCAATCATGTTTGATATTAGTTGGTTATTTCAAGGACTAGAAGATTTTAAAAGTATTGTTATACGGAATACAATAGTAAAATTAGTCAGTGTAGTCTGTATATTCTTATTTATTCGAGACCAGTCAGATATTTATCTATATATATTGATAATTAGCCTTTCTTCTTTGTTTTCACAAGGGATTATGTGGTTAAGCATAAAAGACTATGCACGACTTGTACGAGTTGATATTAGAGAAGTTCTTTTAAATTTCAAACCTACTTTATCCTTCTTTCTACCCCAGATTTCAATCTCAATTTATAATACGTTGGACAGAATTATTCTTGGATCTTTAGGAAATACTTTCGATGTTGGTATCTATACTCAAGCTGTGAATCTAAATTCGATTTTGATTAGTTTAGTAGCAACTTTGAGTGCAGTTCTTTTACCTAGAATGACTAATTTGCATGCCCAAGGCAAACGAGCAGAGGTTAGTAGAGTAATGAAGACATCAATGCTCTTCAATTGTATATTAACCTTTCCAGTGGTTGTTGGAGTGTTACTTGTAAGCCAAGAATTCGTGCAAATTTTTTTAGGAAAAGGATATGCTGAAACATACGTAGCCATTAATATTGTTGTCTCTTCATTAATTCCAATTGCTTTTTCAGAGATTGTAGGGCGTCAGACGTTGATTCCAACTGATAATGTTCGCTATTTTACAATTTCAGTCGTAACTGGTGCGGTAGTTAGTATTTTATTAAATCTCTTAGCAATACCGCTTTGGGGATATAGAGGTGCGGCATTCACACTTGTAATTGTAGAAATAATTGTATGTATCTTGATGTCTTATTATGCCCGTAACTATTTAGATATTGTAGATTTACTTAAAATAGCAACTAAACCATTAGTTGCTAGTGTTGTAACGGGTACTCTTGTATATCTATTATTTTCAAGTGTGCTATCTATTTCTAATAATTTGTTAAGTATGTTACTAAAAGTTATTGTTTATTCAATAGTATATGGTTTTCTATTGCTGTTAACAAAAACAATTAGTCACAAAGAACTCTCTTTGCTACGAAAAAAAAGATAGTTTTGATATAATTGATATGATATAGTCTAATGAGAAACTAGACAGAAAATATAATGATGAAATACAAGATTTAACAATATAGAAAGGTTTCCTATTATGAAAGGTATTATTCTTGCGGGTGGCTCAGGTACCCGACTGTACCCTCTTACACGAGCTGCGTCAAAACAGCTGATGCCGGTTTATGATAAACCTATGATTTACTATCCTTTGTCAACTTTGATGTTGGCTGGGATTAAGGACATTTTGATCATCTCAACACCACAGGATTTACCCCGCTTTAAGGACTTGCTCTTGGATGGTTCCGAATTTGGGATTAAACTTTCTTATGCGGAACAGCCAAGTCCAGATGGACTTGCTCAGGCTTTTCTTATTGGTGAAGAATTTATCGGTGACGATAGTGTTGCTTTGATTTTGGGGGACAATATCTATCATGGACCTGGCTTGAGCGGAATGCTTCAAAAGGCAGCCAAGAAAGAGAAAGGTGCGACTGTTTTTGGTTATCAAGTGAAGGACCCAGAGCGTTTTGGTGTGGTCGAGTTTGATGAAGACATGAATGCCATTTCCATAGAAGAAAAACCGGAGCATCCTCGCTCCAACTATGCTGTGACGGGTCTTTATTTCTATGATAATGATGTTGTAGAGATTGCCAAACAGATAAAACCAAGCGCTCGTGGCGAGTTGGAAATTACAGATGTCAACAAGGCTTACTTGGATCGTGGTGATTTGTCTGTTGAGCTTATGGGACGTGGTTTTGCTTGGTTGGATACAGGAACTCACGAAAGTCTCTTAGAAGCAGCTCAATATATCGAAACGGTTCAGCGTATGCAGAACGTGCAAGTGGCGAATCTGGAAGAAATTGCTTATCGTATGGGCTATATCAGTAAAGAGCAAGTGCATGAATTGGTGCAGCCGTTGAAGAAGAATGAATACGGACAATACTTGCTCCGTTTGATTGGAGAAATTTAGATGACAGATAATTTTTTTGGCAAAACACTTGCAGTGCACAAGATTGACGCCATTCCAGGTTTGTTAGAGTTTGACATTCCGGTTCATGGTGACAATCGTGGCTGGTTTAAGGAAAATTTTCAGAAAGAAAAGATGCTACCGCTTGGTTTTCCTGAAAGCTTCTTTGCTGAAGGAAAACTGCAAAACAACGTCAGCTTTTCTCGCAAAAATGTTCTCCGAGGCCTCCATGCTGAACCTTGGGACAAGTATATCTCAGTAGCAGATGGTGGCAAGGTTCTGGGTTCTTGGGTTGACCTGCGTGAGGGTGAGACCTTTGGCAACACTTACCAGACAGTGATTGATGCCAGCAAGGGGATTTTTGTGCCACGTGGTGTCGCCAATGGTTTCCAAGTCCTCTCAGATACAGTTTCTTATAGCTATCTGGTCAATGACTACTGGGCACTGGAGCTTAAGCCGAAATACGCCTTTGTGAACTATGCAGACCCAGCCTTGGGAATCGAGTGGGAAAATCTAGCAGAAGCTGAAGTTTCGGAAGCTGATAAACATCATCCCCTACTTAAGGATGTCAAACCACTAAGAAAAGAAGATTTGTAAAGTATGAAGGAATTTTTAAAATCTCGAGAATTTAAAAAAATAAAATTACATCTGGGATTATCAATTTATCTCTTGTCTTTGGTTGCGACTATAAAAGGGGCAGTTAATTCAGGAAATACATTTCAACTTTTGGAATGCTTATCAATTGGAGTGTCAGCATTTTTGATTAGTTTTGTGGGAATGTTTGGGAATGAAAAAAACTTTGATGATTGGAAAGGACTTTTTAATAAAAAAAGTAAGAGGGAAAAAATATTCTTTCTTATAAGTCCAATTGTTTTGTTATTTTTAGTTTTTGTTTTTTATTATCTATTTATTAAAGTTCCTATTTTTTTTGAATGGTTGAATGAAGTGCTTGGTTTACCTCAAGAAGATTATTTGGTAATAAATATTACTGATATATTTATATACTTTGTGACTTTAGTATGGAACTTTGTATGTTATATAGTAACTAGTATGATGATTTCCATGGAATTAACATTTATTGGTATAATATTCTTTGATAGAATTTCAGAGTATTATTCACAGATTGGAGAAAAGAAAATCAATGACTGAATACAAAAAAATTATCGTGACAGGTGGGGCTGGTTTTATCGGTTCTAACTTTGTCCACTATGTTTACAATAACTTTCCAGATGTGCATGTGACAGTGCTGGACAAGCTGACTTATGCAGGTAATCGTGCCAATATTGAAGAAATTTTAGGCGACCGTGTTGAGTTAGTTGTTGGAGATATTGCGGATGCAGCCTTGGTAGATAAGCTAGCTGCTCAAGCAGATGCGATCGTTCATTACGCTGCAGAAAGCCACAATGACAACTCGCTCAACGATCCGAGTCCCTTTATCCATACCAACTTCATCGGAACTTATACACTTTTGGAAGCAGCTCGTAAATACGACCTTCGTTTCCACCATGTCTCAACTGACGAGGTTTATGGCGACCTGCCTCTACGTGAAGATTTGCCAGGTCATGGTGAAGGTCCAGGTGAGAAATTTACGGCTGAAACCAAGTACAATCCAAGCTCGCCTTACTCATCAACCAAGGCAGCCTCAGATTTGATTGTCAAAGCTTGGGTGCGCTCATTTGGCGTCAAAGCTACTATTTCCAACTGTTCCAACAACTATGGTCCTTACCAGCATATTGAGAAGTTCATTCCACGACAAATCACCAATATCTTGAGCGGTATCAAGCCAAAACTCTATGGTGAAGGTAAAAACGTCCGTGACTGGATCCATACCAATGACCATTCTTCAGGTGTTTGGACGATTCTGACCAAAGGCCAAATCGGTGAAACCTACTTGATTGGTGCGGATGGTGAGAAGAACAATAAAGAAGTGCTGGAACTCATTCTCAAGGAAATGGGACAGCCAGCTGACGCTTATGATCATGTGACAGACCGTGCTGGCCACGACTTGCGTTATGCTATTGATGCCAGCAAACTTCGTGATGAGCTAGGCTGGAAGCCAGAGTTCACCAACTTTGAAGCAGGTCTCAAAGAGACCATCAAGTGGTACACGGATAACCAAGACTGGTGGAAATCAGAAAAAGAAGCAGTCGAAGCTAACTATGCTAAGACGCAACAAGTAATTAAGTAATCAGATACTAAAAAGCAAGAGAATTTAAAGTCTCTTGCTTTTTATGTATGTCGTAATCTTTTATTTTCTTATTTCTTGTTTATAAAATTCTTTAAGGGCAGCTTGCCAGGTTGGAATGACGAAACCTGTTGCCTTCGCTTTGGCCAAACTCATGGTTGAATTGAGGGGGCGTTTAGCCTTGGCAGGGAACTTGCTGGAGTCTACTGGAACTACTTCAACATTACTGTCTTTAAGAATCTCGACAGCGAAGTCATACCAAGTGGTATCTTCAGTGGAGTCATTTGATAAGTGGTAGTAACCAAATGCTTTTTGATTTTCAGTCAAGTAGGTCATGAACTCAGCCAAGGTACGTGTCCAAGTTGGACGACCGTGTTGGTCGTTGACAACAGTGAGAGTTTTATGGGTTTTAGCAAGATTTTGCATGGTAAAGACAAAGTTCTTGCCATAATTTCCAAAGACCCAAGCAGTGCGGATGATATAATGCTGTGACGTAAGGTTTTCAACAAGTTCCTCACCCATTCGCTTGGTACGCCCGTACTCTGTTTGCGGATCAGGTAGGTCATCGACTTCCCATTCTTGTCCGACGGGTTTCTTTCCATCAAAGACGTAGTCTGTTGAGATATAGACCAGAGTAGCTCCGTATTTCTCAGAGGCCTTAGCAACATTTTCAGTTCCAGTTACGTTTATGGCAAAATCCAGTTCTTTTCCTTCATCTTCAGCTGCATCAACAGCAGTATAGGCTGCGCAATGATAGACTAAAGTTGGCTTAACCTCAGCAAATACTTTTTCAACCATTTCAGAATTAGTGATATCCATTTCGGCCACATCCACCGCAACATAGTCCACATTTCTTTCATCTAGCAGATAACGTAGTTCTGTACCGAGTTGACCATTTGCACCTGTAATTAAGATCATATCTTTCTCCTTGATTGTTCTTATACTTAATTATAGCAAAAATATAGAAAAAATGGTTTTTAGTGAAACTTTTTTCGGTATAAACTTTGTTAGTAAAGCCCAAGAGAGACGAATAATTATTACTTTAGAATATCCTTGAAACTATTTTTCAGAATATACCAAATTAACACAAAAATTCTGAAAATTCTGTTGACATCTTTTTGAAAAGAGTCTATAATGGAGAGAAAGTTTTAAAGGAGAAAATGATGAAAAGTTCAAAACTATTGGCCCTTGCGGGTGTGACATTATTGGCGGCGACTACTTTAGCTGCATGCTCTGGATCAGGTTCGAGCGCTAAAGGTGAGAAGACATTCTCATACATTTATGAGACGGATCCTGACAACCTGAACTATTTGACAACTAATAAAGCAGCTACAGCAAATATTACCAGCAACGTGGTTGATGGTCTGCTAGAAAATGACCGCTACGGAAACTTTGTGCCGTCTATGGCCGAGAATTGGTCTGTATCCAAGGATGGATTGACTTACACTTATACTATCCGTAAGGATGCAAAATGGTATACTTCTGAAGGTGAAGAATACGCGGCAGTCAAAGCGCAAGACTTTGTAACAGGACTTAAATATGCTGCTGATAAAAAATCTGATGGTCTTTATTTAGTTCAAGAATCAATCAAAGGATTGGACGCCTATGTTAAAGGAGAAATTACAGACTTCTCTCAAGTAGGCATCAAGGCCCTTGATGATTATACAGTTCAGTACACATTGAACAAGCCAGAAAGCTTCTGGAATTCTAAGACAACGATGGGAGTTTTGGCTCCAGTAAATGAAGAGTTCTTGAACTCCAAAGGGGATGACTTCGCCAAAGGGACAGATCCTAGTAGTATTCTCTATAATGGACCATTCTTGCTCAAATCAATCGTAGCCAAATCTTCTGTTGAGTTTGAAAAGAATCCAAACTATTGGGATAAAGAGAATGTCCACATTGGCAAGGTGAAATTGTCATACTGGGATGGTCAAGATACCAACAAACCAACTGAAGCCTTCAAAGATGGCAGCTTTACAATGGCACGTCTCTTCCCAACAAGCGCGAGCTACCCAGAGACTGAAAAAGCCTTTAAAGACAATATTGTTTACACACAACAAGACTCAACAACTTTCTTAGTTGGTATCAATATCGACCGTCAGTCTTATCAACATACTTCTAAGACAGCTGATGAACAAAAAACATCTACCAAGAAAGCTCTTCTAAATAAAGATTTCCGTCAAGCACTTGCCTTTGGTTTTGATAGAACTGCCTATGCCTCTCAAGTAAACGGTGCAAGTGGTGCGACTAAACTGCTTCGCAACTTGTTTGTCCCACCTACATTTGTTCAAGCAGATGGTAAAAACTTTGGTGAGTTGGTCAAAGAAAAATTGGTGACATACGGTGACGAGTGGAGCAACGTGAACTTGGATGATGCCCAAGATGGTCTCTACAATCCAGAAAAAGCCAAAGCAGAATTCGCCAAGGCTAAGACAGCTCTTCAAGCAGAAGGTGTGAAATTCCCAATCCACTTGGACATGCCTGTGGACCAAACAAATACAACAAAAGTTCAACGTGTGCAATCTTTGAAACAGTCACTTGAAGCAACTTTGGGAACAGATAATGTAGTTGTGGATATCCAACAACTTCAAAAAGACGATGTCTTGAACATCACCTACTTTGCCGAGACTGCTGCTGGTGAAGATTGGGATATCTCAGATAACGTTGGTTGGTCTCCAGACTTTGCGGATCCATCTACCTACCTTGATATTATCAAACCATCTGTAGGAGAAAATACAAAGACTTACCTAGGATTTGACTCTGGAACCAACAACGCTGCTGCCAAGCAAGTTGGTTTGGAAGACTACGAAAAAATGGTTGTGGAAGCTGGGGAAGAAACTACTGACGTTTCAAAACGTTATGAAAAATATGCTGCTGCCCAAGCTTGGTTGACAGATAGTGCCTTGATCATCCCAACAACTTCTCAAACTGGTCGTCCAATGTTGTCTAAGATGGTACCATTTACTCTTCCGTTTGCTTACTCAGGTAACAAAGGTATGAGCGAAGCCCTTTTGTACAAATATCTAGAAGTACAAGATAAGCCAGTAACAACAGAAGAATACCAAAAAGCCCAAGAAAAATGGATGAAAGAAAAAGAAGAGTCTAATAAAAAGGCTCAAGAAGATCTCGCAAAACATGTGAAATAACTGTTGCAGAATATAAGAAAGGATTTAGTATTTCTATTGAATGCTGAATCCTTTTTTACATTTGTAAAGAAAGATTCTAAATTTGGAGCCTCTTTTTGTCAGAATAGAGAAAATTTTTGTTAATTTTACTTGTTTCCTATTGCTTTCTTAGTTATTATTTGTTATATTAAAAGTATAATTATTTTTTATTTATCAGGGTTAAGCATTGCACTTTCAGAGGAAGGAGTATTTTTTAAAAAGAAAATGTAAACGCTTACTCAAAAATGAAAGGATTTAGGAGTTTATGAATAAAAGATCATTTGAAAAACGTTGTAAATATAGTATTCGGAAATTTTCATTAGGTGTTGCTTCTGTTATGATTGGGGCTGCATTCTTTGGGACAAGTACAGTTCTTGCAGATAGCGTGCAGTCTGGATCCACGGCGAATTTACCAGCGGATTTAGCTACTGCTCTTGCAACAGCAAAAGAGAATGATGGGCGTGATTTTGAAGCGCCTAAGGCGGGAGAAGACCAAGGTTCTCCAGAAGTTACAGATGGGCCTAAGACAGAAGAAGAACTATTGGCTCTTGAAAAAGAAAAATCGGCTGCTTCAGATAAATTACCAGAAGGCTTAGAGGGTAAATTAGATAAGGCTGAAGATAAAGGGAAAGAAGTTGACAAGGATCAATTAGCTAAAGATACTGAGAATCTCGTTCCAGAAGATGTAGCTAAAACAAAGAATGGTGAATTAAACTACGGAGCAACTGTCAAAATCAAGACACCATCAGGTGAAGGTAGTGGGATTGTCATTGGCGAAAATCTGGTTTTAACTGTCTCCCATAACTTTATAAAAGATGTTCCAGATGGCAATAATCGTAAGGTCGTTGACAATGATAATGGTGATGGGGATATCTATAGCATTTCCTATCCAGGACTACCAGATGTTAAATTTAGTAAAAAAGACATTATTCACTGGGATCGTGAAGGTTTCCTAAAAGGCTACAAGAATGATTTGGCTCTTGTGAGATTACGTACAGTTCTTGAAAATACGCCTGTTGAAGTAACCAAAAAGCCAGTAGTTAAGAAAATCGGAGATAAGCTCCATGTCTTTGGTTATCCAGAAGGGAAATTGAATCCGATTGTCAATACTACAGTTGATTTTGCAGAACCATATGGAGAAGGTGTCCAAGGAATCGGTTATCAAGGAGGGAAACCAGGTGCTAGTGGTGGCGGTATCTTTGATACAGAAGGAAAACTCGTCGGTGTTCATCAAAATGGAGTTGTTGGCCAACGTAGTGGTGGTATTCTCTTCTCACCTGCCCAATTGAAATGGATCCAAGATCATATGAAGGGAATTTCAAGTGTCAAACCTGCAGACTTGGAAGAGAAAGAAAAACCAGCCGAAGACAAACCAAAAGAGGACAAACCAGCTGCTAAACCTGAAACACCTGAAAAAGTAACAGCTGAATGGCAAACGGTAGCGAAAAAAGAACAACAGGGAACAGTCACTATCCGAGAAGAAAAAGGTGTCCGCTACAACCAACTATCCTCAACTGCTCAAAATGATAACGCAGGCAAACCAGCCCTGTTTGAAAAGAAGGGCTTGACCGTTGATGCTAATGGAAATGCGACTGTTGATTTAACCTTCAAAGAAGATTCTGAAAAGGGCAAATCACGCTTTGGTGTCTTCCTGAAATTTAAAGATACCAATAATAATGTTTTTGTCGGTTATGACAAGGATGGCTGGTTCTGGGAATATAAATCCCCAACAACTAGCACTTGGTATAGAGGTAGTCGTGTTGCTGCCCCTGAAACAGGATCAACAAACCGTCTCTCTATCACTCTCAAGTCAGATGGTCAGCTAAATGCAACGAATAATGATGTGAAGCTCTTTGATACAGTAACTCTACCAGCTGCGGTCAATGACCATCTTAAAAATGAGAAGAAAATTCTTCTCAAGGCAGGCTCCTATGGCGATGAGCGAACAGTTGTTAGCGTTAAAACGGATAACCAAGAGGGGGTAAAAACAGAGGATACTCCTGCTGAAAAAGAAACAGGTCCTGAAGTTGATGATAGCAAGGTGACTTATGACACGATCCAGTCTAAGGTCCTCAAAGCAGTGATTGACCAAGCCTTTCCACGTATTAAAGAATACAGTTTGAACGGGCATACCTTACCAGGACAAGTCCAACAATTCAATAAGGTCTTTATCAACAAACACGAAGTCACACCAGAAGTTACCTACAAAAAAATCAATGAGACAACAGCAGAGTACTTGATGAAGCTTCGCGATGATGCTAACTTAATCAATGCGGAAATGACAGTTCGTCTGCAAGTTGTGGACAATCAATTGCACTTTGATGTGACCAAGATTGTCAACCATAATCAAGTTACTCCAGGCCAAAAGATTGATGATGAAAGAAAACTGCTTTCTTCTATTAGTTTCCTTGGCAATGCTTTAGTGTCTGTTTCAAGTGACCAAGCTGGTGCTAAGTTTGATGGGGCAACTATGTCAAACAATACCCATGTCAGCGGGGATGATCATATCGATGTAACCAATCCAATGAAAGACCTAGCTAAGGGTTACATGTATGGATTTGTTTCTACAAATAAGCTTGCTGCAGGTGTTTGGAGCAACTCTCAAAACAGCTACGGTGGAGGTTCTTATGACTGGACCCGCTTGACAGCCTACAAGGAAACAGTCGGAAATGCCAACTATGTCGGAATTCATAGTTCTGAATGGCAATGGGAAAAAGCTTATAAGGGCATTGTCTTCCCAGAGTATACCAAGGAACTTCCAAGTGCTAAGGTTGTTATCACCGAAGACGCCAATGCTGACAAGAAAGTGGATTGGCAAGATGGAGCCATTGCTTACCGTAGCATCATGAACAACCCTCAAGGTTGGGAAAAAGTTAAGAATATCACTGCTTACCGTATCGCGATGAACTTTGGTTCACAAGCACAAAACCCATTCCTTATGACGTTGGATGGTATCAAGAAGATCAATCTTCATACAGATGGTCTAGGACAAGGTGTTCTCCTTAAAGGTTATGGTAGTGAAGGTCATGACTCTGGACACTTGAACTATGCTGATATTGGTAAAC
>CAUVUZ010000010.1:0-31087 GCA_963555095.1 uncultured Streptococcus sp.
CACGGCTCAACCAAGTAACCTTACAGAACTTATGTGGCCAATGACAGTGGACCGTTCTGTCCTCCGTCAAAATATGGTCTCAGGTATCCTTGATACGGTGGCCTATAACGTGGCTCGTAAGAACAAAAACTTGGCTCTTTACGAGATTGGAAAAGTCTTTGAACAAACAGGCAATCCAAAAGAAGATCTACCAAACGAAATCAACAGTTTTGCCTTTGCCTTAACCGGCTTGGTTGCTGAAAAAGATTTCCAAACGGCAGCAGTTCCAGTTGATTTCTTCTATGCTAAGGGAATTCTAGAATCGCTCTTTACTCGCTTGGGCCTTGCAGTGACCTATACAGCAACAGCTGAGATTGCAAGTCTACACCCAGGACGTACAGCCGTGATTTCACTCGGTGACCAAGTTCTTGGTTTCCTTGGCCAAGTGCATCCGGTCACTGCCAAGGCTTATGATATTCCAGAAACGTATGTAGCGGAGCTCAACCTTTCAGCCATCGAAGCTGCCCTTCAACCAGCTACTCCATTTGTGGAAATTACCAAATTCCCAGCGGTTAGTCGTGATATTGCTCTACTTCTCAAGGCAGAAGTCACTCACCAAGAAGTTGTAGATGCTATCCGAGCTGCAGGTGTGAGACGTTTGACAGATATCAAACTCTTTGACGTCTTCTCAGGTGAAAAATTGGGACTTGGTATGAAGTCAATGGCCTATAGCTTGACCTTCCAAAATCCAGAAGATAGCTTGACAGACGAAGAAGTCGCACGTTATATGGAAAAAATCCAAGCATCACTTGAAGAAAAAGTGAATGCAGAAGTGCGTTAAACCATCAATCCATCCTTCGGGGTGGATTTTTGCTTTTCAAAATGACAATTCAGGATCAAAAATGGACAATTGAGGAGTAAGAGCACCTGTATACACTTTAATGGGCTATAATTGTTCTATCACTTGGGTACTCAAAATCCTTAGAGAGTTTAGTTTTTAAGGAAGGATGAACAAGATAAAAATGTACATAAATCCTTGTAAAGGCTATCAAAAAGGAGTATAATAAGTGCAACATATTTCGGAGGTGGAAAATGCTAGAAGTAAGAAATCTAGAGAAAAGTTTCGGTTCCAAGCAAGTCTTGTTTGGTGTCGATTTTCAGGCAAGTCCAGGACGAATTTTGGGACTGGTCGGGAAAAATGGTGCTGGGAAAACAACGATTTTCCACAGTATGTTGAAATTTTTGGACTATCAAGGAGAAATCAGTCTGGATGGGCAGGAGATTCGTCAGGAAACCTACGCTCGGATTGGCTATCTGCCTGAGGAACGCAGTCTTATGCCCAAGCTGACAGTCCTTGAGCAAGTTCGCTACTTGGCGACTCTAAAGGGCATGGATGCTAAGGAGGTCAAGGAAAAACTCCCTCAATGGATGGAGAAACTGGAAGTGAAAGGAAAGCTGACTGATAAAATCAAGAGCCTCTCCAAAGGGAATCAGCAGAAAATTCAGCTCATTATCACTCTGATCCATGAGCCAGACTTGATTATCTTGGATGAACCTTTTAGTGGTTTGGATCCAGTCAATACTGAGTTGCTCAAGCAGGTCATCTTGAAAGAGAAAGAGCGCGGTGCAATCATTATCTTTTCTGACCATGTTATGACCAACGTCGAGGAACTTTGCGACGATATTCTGATGATTCGTGATGGGCGTGTGGTCTTACATGGACCAGTCCAAGAGGTTCGCAATCAATACGGGAAAACACGTCTCTTTGTTTCAAGTGAACGAAGCAAGGAAGAACTGGAAAAACTTCCTCACGTCAAACAGGTGAGCTTGACCAAGCAAGGCAGTTGGAAATTGATCCTCGATGATGAGAGTGCTGGAAGGGAACTCTTCCCAATCCTGACTCAAGGTCAATATATTGCGACCTTTGACCAACAAGCTCCAACAATCGATGAAATCTTTAAACTAGAATCAGGGGTGGAAGTATGAGAAATATGTGGGTTGTAATGAAGGAAACCTATCTTCGGCATGTCAAGTCGTGGAGTTTCTTCTTTATGGTGATTTCGCCGTTCCTATTTTTAGCCTTATCTGTAGGAATTGGCTATCTCCAAGGGTCTTCTATGGCCAAAAATAGCAAGATAGCAGTAGTAACAACGGTGCCATCTGTGGAAGAAGGGCTCAAGGGTACCAATGGTATCAACTTTGATTACAAGGATGAAGCCAGTGCCCAGGCTGCTATCAAGGATGAGAAAATCAAGGGTTACCTAACCATTGACCAAGATGATAGTGTTCTCAAGGCTGTCTATCATGGTGAAACCTCTCTTGAAAGTGGCATCAAGCTAGCTGTAACCAATAAGCTAAATGAACTGCAATACCAACTCAATCGTTCGGCAGCCAATTTGTCTCAAGAACAGGAAAAACGCCTGAGTCAAACCGTTGATTTTACTGAAAAAATTGATGAATCCAAGGAAAACAAAAAAATTGTTCAAACCATTGCGGCCGCAGGGCTTGGTTTCTTCCTTTATATGATTTTGATTACCTATGCTAGTGTCACTGCTCAGGAAGTGGCTAGCGAGAAAGGAACCAAAATCATGGAGGTGGTCTTCTCTAGTATCCGAGCTAGTCATTATTTCTACGCTCGCATGCTAGCTCTACTTCTTGTGATTTTGACCCATATTGGGATTTACGTCGTGGGTGGACTTGCTGCCATTCTGCTCTTTAAAGATATCCCTATCTTGGCACAATCTGGTATTTTAAATCATCTAGGAGAGGCCTTCTCGCTCAATACCTTATTGTTTGTCTTGGTTAGTCTCTTTATGTACGTTGTTTTGGCAGCCTTCCTAGGCTCCATGGTTTCTCGCCCTGAGGATTCAGGAAAGGCCTTGTCGCCATTGATGATCTTGATTATAGCAGGATTTGTCGGTGTGACTTCTCTAGGTGCTGCTGGGGACAATTTAGTTTTGAAAATTGGTTCCTACATTCCTTTCATTTCGACTTTCTTTATGCCATTTAGAGCTATAAATGGGTATGCAAGTGGTCTAGAAGCTTGGATCTCGCTTGCCATAACGGTTGTTTTTGCAGTCATTGCAACAGCCTTTATCGGACGCATGTATGCTAGTCTAGTCCTTCAAACGGATGATTTGGGAATCTGGAAAACCTTTAAACGTGCCTTAGCTTACAAATAGGAGAGCCTCGCGAAAGCGAGGTTTTTCTAGATGTTAAACAGCGAAATCAGTAAAAATATTTTTCATATCTATTGACTTTTAGTAGTGAAATTTGGTATGATAGTAGACGGTATTGTTTACCCCATTTGTAAGGCCCCGGAACCTTTCAAATACCCCGCGGACCGGAACATCCGCCCTGTAAACAAAAACGATATTCATATAGGAGAAATCATGAACAAAACAACATACATGGCTAAGCCAGGTGAAGTTGAACGCAAATGGTATGTAGTAGACGCTACTGATGTACCTCTTGGACGCCTTTCTGCTGTTGTTGCAAGCGTACTTCGTGGAAAAAACAAACCAACATTCACACCACACACTGATACAGGTGACTTCGTAATCGTTATCAATGCTGAAAAAGTTAAATTGACTGGTAAAAAAGCAACTGATAAGATCTACTACACTCACTCAAACCACCCAGGTGGATTGAAACAAATCTCTGCTGGTGAACTTCGTTCTAAAAATGCAGTACGTTTGATCGAGAAATCAGTTAAAGGTATGCTTCCACACAATACTCTTGGCCGTGCTCAAGGTATGAAATTGAAAGTATTTGTAGGCGCTGAGCACACTCACGCTGCACAACAACCAGAAGTTCTTGATATTTCAGGACTTATCTAAGGAAAGGAACAATAAAGTATGTCACAAGCACAATATGCAGGTACTGGACGTCGTAAAAACGCTGTTGCACGCGTTCGCCTTGTTCCAGGAACTGGTAAAATCACTGTAAACAAAAAAGATGTTGAAGAGTACATCCCACACGCTGACCTTCGCTTGGTTATCAACCAACCATTCGTAGTTACTTCAACTGTTGGTCAATACGACGTTTTCGTAAACGTTGATGGTGGTGGCTACGCTGGTCAATCAGGAGCTATCCGTCACGGTATCGCTCGTGCCCTTCTTCAAGTAGACCCAGACTTCCGCGATTCATTGAAACGCGCAGGACTTCTTACACGTGACTCACGTAAAGTTGAACGTAAGAAACCAGGTCTTAAGAAAGCTCGTAAAGCATCACAATTCTCAAAACGTTAATCAATACGATTATATCAAAGTTTACAGACATTCAAGAGAACTCTCTTGGATGTCTTTTTTGTTTCAAAAAATCAAAATTCACCCCAAAATTCACCCCATATTCACCCCATATTCACCCCATCAATTTTTTAAACTACGAAACGCAATATCACCTACGGTCTGATTAACTTTATCTTTAGTGTTAACATAGGTCTTTGTAATTTCCTTGTCACTATGGGTTAGCGCTTCAGAAATTTCCTCAAGCGAAACTCCAGCTAGTTTTGCTAGTGTGGCGCCTTGAATATTATGCTTATCCATAGTATTTTGTGTTATAATATAGAAACTATATAGAAAACAAAAGGATTTCTTTAAATTCTTTAAATTTCACTTTGTGTAAACATGAGAAGAACGTTGAATGCAGATAATGATGGGAGAGGATTTACAATGATCAGTTTAGAGCTGTTGTCTGAAGAAAATAGTCTAGACGTTTATTCTTTTGAAAAAGAAAATCGGGAGTATTTTGAACGAAATTTACCTCCTAGACCAGCTAACTATTTTGATTTAGAAGGTTTTAAAGAAATTACAAGGGACTTGTTGACGGAACAAACGAACCGTGATGTCTACATGCATCTCATTAGAGATTCGCAAGGTGTTATGGTCGGGAGAATCAATTTAAGTGTCTTAGAGAGTGATCGAAATACAGCAGAACTTGGGTATAGGATTGGGGAAAATGTTGCCAATTTAGGTTATGCTAGCGAAGCGGTTAAACTCGTTTTAGACAAGGCCATTACGACTTATGGTCTCAATAGAATCATTGCAGGAACGGCAACGGGTAATCTGGCCTCTCAGAGGGTGCTTTTAAAAAATGGCTTCACCTTTAGTAGAATGATAGAAAATGATTTACAAATTCATAATGAGTGGATTCATACAGCAGTATTTGAGATAACGAGGCCATAATATCATCATTTCCAGTCTATTGAAAAGGTTAATGGAGTTCTAATCTTTCCAGACATTCAAGAATATTTTCTTGGATGTTTTTTGTTTAGAATCTCCGGGTATGTCTGTTAAAATTTGATTTTCCCAGTGGACAATCGTCCACTTTTTTTATATAATAAAACTAAACCGAATTGGTTGAGTTTTGGAGATGTAAGCTCAACCGTCGATTTGTTTTTCTAAGAGAGATATTCTCAATAAAACATCACACTAGGGGGTGAATCATGTACCAACCAGAAAAACTCAAGGCTCGGAGAAAAGAGTTAAAATTGACACAGAAGGAAATTGCAGAGGAATTAGGGATTAGTTTTCAGGCTTACTCGGCTTGGGAACGTGGAATTAAGGAACCATCCAAGGAGAAGGTTGCCCAGCTAGAAAATATTTTAAAGGTGACAAAGGGATATTTCACTCAGATCGAGATTGTTCGTCTCTACAATAGTCTCTCCAAGCAAGGGAAGGACAAGGTTGTGCTTTATGCTCGCAACCTAGCTCAAGAGGAACAAACTCAGAAGGTGGCGACCATGCCAGAGCGCCTCTATGAGTACCGTGTCTACGAACGAATGTCAGCAGGGATCGGGGCTTCGGTCTACGATGACAAGAATTTTGATACAGTCTACTTTAACAAGGAGTTGGCCCATGATTTTGCGTCCTGGGTGGCTGGGGACTCTATGGAACCTAAATATCAAAATGGTTCGGTGGCTCTGATTCGAGAGACGGGATTTGACTATGACGGGGCAGTTTATGCAGTGGTCTGCAACAACCAGACCTATATCAAACGGGTTTATCGGGAGGAAGATGGCTTGCGTCTGGTATCGATCAATCCAAAATACAAGGACATTTTCATCTCCTATGAGGAAGATCCTCGGATTGTAGGGATTATCGTTGGGAATTTTGTTCCGATGGAGGGTTAGTCTATGGGCTACTTTGATTATTCCAGAGAGCCCAAAAGTGATATTGCCTTTGTCGATATGAAATCTTTTTATGCCAGTGTCGAGTGTGTGAAAAGGGGATTGAATCCGCTGAAGACCTCGCTTTGTGTCATGAGTCGCGCGGATAATTCGACTGGTCTTATCCTAGCTTCCTCTCCCATGTTTAAGAAGATTTTTGGCAAGTCCAATGTTGGTCGGGCCTATGATCTGCCTTTTGATATCAAAACGCGCAAATTTTCTTATTACAATGCTCGAAAGCAAGGCTTGCCTACTGACTCAGACTATGTTCGCTACATCGAAGATTGGGCTCAAGTGACTTTGGTTGTGCCACCTAGGATGGATGAGTACATAGCGGCCAATATGGAAATCCAGCGAATCTTTCAAAATTATGGTAGTCCAGATGATATTTATCCCTACTCTATTGATGAAGGTTTTATTGATTTGACTAGTTCGCTCAACTATTTTATCCCAGACAAGAGTCTCTCTCGCAAAGACAAGCTGGATCTGCTTTCTGCTCGCATCCAGAGGGATATTTGGAGGCAGACAGGGATCTATTCTACGGTGGGGATGTCCAATGCCAATCCCTTACTGGCCAAGTTGGCTCTGGATAATGAGGCCAAGCACACCCCGACCATGAGGGCCAACTGGTCTTACAAGGATGTGGAAGAGAAGGTCTGGGCCATTCCTAAGATGACAGACTTTTGGGGGATTGGCAGGCGGATGGAGAAACGCTTGCATGCTCTGGGGATTTTTTCCATCAGAGAATTAGCTACAAGCAACCCAGACCAGCTACAGAAAACACTTGGTCAGGCTGGCCTGCGTTTGTGGTTTCATGCTAACGGGATTGATGAGAGCAATGTTCACAGGCCCTATAAAGCCAAGTCCCAAGGGTTAGGAAATTCTCAAATCTTGCCGAGAGACTACGTAAAGCTACGGGATATTGAAATTATTCTCCGAGAAATGGCGGAGCAGGTTGCTATTAGACTGAGAAGGGCGGGCAAGAAGACAACCCTTGTCTCTATCTATGTTGGTTTCTCTAAACAGGAGGTCAGGTCGTCTATTCACACACAAATGAAGGTCGAACCGACTAATAATACAGCTATCTTAACGGATTATGTTTTGAAGTTATTTCATAATAAATACACTTCTGGAGCGGTCAGAAGTGTCGGAGTCAACTATTCAGGATTTGTGGACGAGTCCTTTGGTTTGATCTCCCTCTTTGATGATGTTGACAAGTTAGAAAAAGAAGAAAGGCTCCAGACTGCTATTGATGCCATTCGGGAACAATTTGGTTTTACCTCCCTCTTAAAGGCCAATGCACTGGAAGAAGCCTCTAGGAGTCTTGCCAGAAGTAAGCTGATTGGGGGGCATTCTGCTGGAGGATTAGATGGACTAAAATGATTGATCGTTCTTATTTACCCTTTCAATCTGCGCGTGACTATCAAGATCCAGGGATGCAGAAGTGGATGGGCTTTTTCCTCTCAGAGCATACTAGTTCACTTGGTGAAAAGAAAAATCGGGTTGCTTTTTCGACGAGTTTGAATTCCGTTGAGAAGTTGCTCTTGCTTTCACAGCTTTATGTCGGGCAACTGAAGGGATACTTTGTAGTCAAGGAAAAGAAGCAGAAAACCACGATCATCGGAGAGGTAAGCGAATTATCACCTCAAACTCTATCTATTAGGACCAATGAGGGTTATAGGCTGATAGAGATTGTAGATGTCCTCGAAATTCGACTGTGGGAGGAGGGAGTGTATGACTAGGAAAGAGTTGTATGAAAACAAACTGCAGATGGATTATTTTTCAGAAGCCTATATTCGTTTTGAAGAGGATTTTCAAAAATACTCTGCTATGAATGTACCACTGACTTTTTTGATCGATGACATCCTACGCACCATGGCGATGAATCAGAAAAACTACTTTGTCTTAAACAAGGAAAATGCTAAGGATGGGAGGGAGCATCGCTTTTACTTTAGGGTGGCGACGGAAAAAGAGTGTCCCAGAAATCGAACCTATGCATACGCTGGACTCAAAAATAGTAGTCAGTGACTAGGTGTGGAAGAGGGAAGTTTGATTTAGGAAAGATGGCTTGTGAACGTCAGAAAATCTCATGGTATTGGAATTCGAAACACCATCCTATATCTGTGGAGTTCTTGCAGAACTTATGATGGTAGTTCTGATGAGATAAGGCAAGGCCCACTCTCTTTCTTAGATGAGCGTTTATTTGAAAACGTAGTTGGATTTGAGAACACCTATTCTCAATGATCATCTTACTTTATAGATTCATACCAAAACATCCATGTGTATTTGTGGATGTTTTTTATTTTATAGATAGAAAAAGAGAAGACCAAATGGTCTTCTCAACGGGGGAACTGAATAATTAGAAAGAATCAATCAAAGAGGGTTATTAGTCTTTGAAATTCTTTTGGAAGATGAGGAGAGATAAGATAGAAGTAATGGCTGCCAAGAAGAGGAAGGCAGTTGTTTCTTGTTCCCCAGTTGCAGGGAGTTCTCTTTCCTTGTCTTCTTTGATTGTAGCTGTAACAGGAGCTTTTTCATCTTTTGATGGTGAATTGTCTGTTACGGCTGGAGCAGGTTTTTCAGTCTCTCTTGGTAGAACATACTCAGGAAGAGTCACAACTGGTGGTGCCTCTGTTCCAACTGAGCTTTGTTTGCTACCTACCTCAATCACTCGATCTTGAGCTGGAGTTGCTTCTGTTTGGAGAACCTTGCGATTGTCACCGTCCACTTCAACATACTCGACTAAGAGACCGTCTTTCCCTTCTGATAGAACTTGCTCTTTTCCTTTGTCTAATTGTGGGTTTTCGCGACGAATAGTCTTGAACGGTACGACCTTATTGACGATTTCCAAGCTTGGAAGTGTAAAGACAAGGTCCTTAACCCCTTCTTCAGGACTTGAAGAAGTAATTGGTTTCTCAGGTTGAGCAGGTTTTTCCGGTTGCGCCGGTTTCTCAGGTTGAGCCGGTTTTTCCGGTTGAACTGGTTTTTCAGGTTGAGCTGGTTTTTCCGGTTGAGCAGGTTTTTCCGGTTGAGCTGGTTTTTCAGGCTCAGCCGGTTTTTCAGGCTCAGCCGGATTTTCAGGCTGCGCTGGTTTCTCAGGCTGAGCAGGCTTTTCAGGTTGAACTGGAGTTTCCGGTTGCGCCGGTTTCTCCGGTTGAGCCGGTTTTTCAGTCTCAGCAGGTTTTTCAGGCTCAGCAGGTTTTTCAGGTTGAGCCGGTTTTTCCGGTTGAGCAGGATTTTCAGTCTCAGCAGGTTTCTCAGGTTGAGCCGGTTTTTCAGTCTCAGCAGGTTTCTCAGGCTGAGCTGGTTTTTCAGGCTCAGCAGGTTTCTCAGGTTGAGCAGGATTTTCCGGTTGAGCAGGATTTTCCAGTTGAGCAGGATTTTCCGGTTGAGCAGGATTCTCCGGTTGAGCTGGTTTTTCAGGTTGAGTAGGTTTTTCAGGCTGAACTGGTTTTTCAGGCTGAGCTGGTTTTTCAGGCTCAGCAGGTTTCTCAGGTTGAGCCGGTTTTTCCGGTTGCGCCGGTTTCTCCGGTTGAGCCGGTTTTTCAGGCTCAGCAGGTTTTTCAGGCTGAGCAGGTTTTTCCGGTTGAACTGGATTTTCCGGTTGAACTGGATTTTCCGGTTGAACTGGATTTTCCGGTTGAGCAGGTTTTTCTGATTGAGCAGGCTTTTCAGGCTGAGCTGCTTCAAGCTTGCTAATTTGTTCAAGAGCGGTTTCTAGCGCTTGATTGACTGCTTCCTGAGTTTTAGCTTCTTGGATTGCAGCAATGGCTTGGTCAGCAATTTCTAATAATTTCTTCTTAGCTTCCTTGTTGGATCCAAGCTCAGCGACTTTTTTCTCGATAGCTTTCGTCAAGCTGTCCATAGCCTTATCATACTCAATTTCCGGTTGTTTTGGTTCAGCTGGTTGCTCAGGCTGGTCAGATTTCTCAGGTTCTTCTGGCTGTTCCGGTTGCTCTGGACTAGGTTCCTCTTGGCCTCTTTGATAGTTCTCATCCTTGGATAGGATATCTTGTAGTGCACTGACTGTCAACATGACTTCTTGAACATCCACTGCTTCAGCACTGAGTTGGTTTCTCAATTTTTCTAGATTTGCTTGGAAAGCTTGGCGTGCAGTGGCCGTATTTTTCAAGCCTGCTGGGTCAAAGTTGGACAGATCATCTTTCCATTTTGAGATAGACTGGATGATATCTGCCTTGCTGTAGAGTTCGCTACCTTCGCCACGAGTGATGAATTGGTCCACTTGAATACCGATATTTTGAGACAAATCGTTTCGATCAGGATCTAGTTGAAGGGTGACTGCGTGCAAGTTTTCGTCCAGACCTTTTAAGCTAACCAGAGTTTGATTGCCTTGGCGTTGGGCTGCACGGCCGCTAAAGTATTTCTTACCATCAATAGTTGAAGCATTTCCCATTCCATCTTGGTAAGGAACTTCTTTGCCATCTAGGAAGACTTTGTAGATACCATGATTTGGATCAACATATCCCTTGATATCAAGTCCAGTACCGTAGAAGTAAGCTGTGACAGTTGTTTTTTTCTTTTGCTCGTCAGTTAAGCGGCCAAAGGAAGCCCAAGACTCCGTTTTTTGGTACTTGTCTGCCGAATTGGTTTCATGGTGCCAGCCAGGACTGTAATCCAACTGAGTAGCTTGGTCATCATAACTTGTTTGGTCCTTGACCAGCAATTCGGCTTTCATCACTTGGATGGTTGCATCTGTAGCAAAACCGAGCAGGGCACCATCAGTGACAGAAGTGAGCTTGGCTTTGAAGTCAAAGACAGAGTCGGCTTGTTCTGTAAAGTCAATCGTTGGGATGGTAACAGTCTTTTCTGTTTCTCCGTCTTTAAAGGTTACATCTTGAGTTGTATCTTGGTAAACTTTACCGTGAACCCCAGTTCCAGGTTCTGTGATGAAGCGTACAGTAGCAGCCCCCTTGCTTCCACCAACACGTTTAATCTTAACAGTGACAGGTTTTCCTTTTTCGACTTCGTAGTTGGTAGACTCGAGTTCAAACATCCCTTTACTATCATTGTTTAGGGTGTAGATTCCTTCTGTAGCAATTGGTTCGCCTGTTTTGTTTACAAGAGTGATAGTATGTTGACCAGGTGCTAAATCGCCTGTCTCAAAGACTTTTTGGCTACGTTTACGGCTAGCATTCTTAGTTTGCACATCTGCAACCTTTTGACCATCAACGTAGACGGACATTTCTCCATGACCTGGGTCGACTGTAGAGACGACATAGGCCTTGGTTCCTGTGAAGGTATAGCTTACTTTGGCATCTTTTTTGTTGGTCCACATAGAAGTGCCACGAACCCCTTCAGATTCATTGTACCAAGTTGTTCCAGCTGTATCTGCCGTTGTGTTTGAGTGGTATTCCAGTCCAAGAGGGTAGCCATCTGTCTTTTCAATGCTACTTGGTGTCTTGTAGACTGAGAAGTTGGTTAAGATTGGAGTTGCTTGAGCACCAGTGATGGTCACACGGATTTTTTGTGCCTCTACAGGCTTGCCTTGAATCAAGCGACGGTAACCAACGGTCGAACCTTCACCGTAAGTCACCCAGCGTCCGTTGATTTCGACTTCGATCTTGAAACCAGAGATACGTTGACCTTTGGCGATGTCTTCCTTGAGTTCAACGACGTCAAAGCGTCTCTTTTGCCCCAAATCGACTGTAAAGCTACCGGTTGTGGCATCATTTGAGAGCGCCCAGCTGGTGTCATCTTTACCGTCTGTGAGGTGGCTTTCTTTGTAAAGGTGGTTTTGACGAGTCGAACTTGCTGTTACAGTGGCACCTTTGGCAAAGTCAGTCGCATACATTTGGTCTAGGGTTGCTTTGAATTCCTTCAAGCGAGCCACATCTGCATCGGCGAATTTTCCTTCTTTATTTGGTGGAATATTGAGAAGGAGTGGCGTTCCACGACCAACAGACTTGAAGTAGATATCCATCAACTCTTTGAGTGATTTCGGTTGTTGGTTGTCATGATAGAACCAGCCAGAACGAATCGAAACGTCAGCTTCCCCTACAGAGTACATATCACCATCTGGGTCACCATGGTTGAGGTATTCGTTTTTCACATCGTCTGTGATGTTGGCTCTTTTAACTTTATGCCATACAGGGTCCCCTGCGATTCCCCGTTCATTTCCGATCCAGCGAACGCTTGTCGGTTGAGCAGAGAAGATAGCAATATCTCCTTCAGCTTCTTTAATGTATTTGAACCATTCATCAAAAGTGTAGGTTACTTTTTGGGCACCGCTACCACGCGCACCGTCCATCCAAACCTCGATAAATTTCCCTTTATTACCGTATTTTGGATTACCAAGGATTTCTTTCAGCTGGTTGAGATAGTATTGGTTGTATTCCTTTTCGGTTGCGACATGGTATTTTGGATGATTAGCATCCCATGGTGACAAGTAAACACCCATATTCATGTCATACTTGCTAGCAGACTTGGAAACTTCTTCGAGAAGGTCACCCTTTCCATCTTTCCATGGACTAGCAGCTACGGTATGGTTGGTGTACTTAGAAGGGTAAGCAACGAAACCGTCGTGGTGCTTAACAACCATAATGGTTCGTTTGAAGCCAGTTTCCTTCAGAGTACGGATCCATTGGTCAGTATCCAAGTTGGTTGGATTGAAGTATCGAGGGTCTTCTTTCCCATTTCCCCATTCAGAATTGGTATAAGTGTTCATTCCGTAGTGGATGAAGGCTGCCAATTCTTCCTTGTGGTAATCGAGTTGGGCCTTGCTTGGAAGAGGTCCATGATTGCCAATCTCAGTTTCTTTATCTTCTGGATGAGCGACTGGTGGAGTCGGAGTCGTTGGATTAGCCGTATCAGCGACTGGCTCGTATTCAAAGACGACCTCATTCACACCTTTATGCTGGATGGTTGCTTCCAGACTAGTTTTGACTGGACGGTAGCCAGCAATGTCTTTTGCATGGAAGGTGTTGACAAAGGAAACGTCATACTCTTGGCCGTCATTGTTATCAACTGTCGCTTCCGCTAGTTCAGTAGCGGTTCCTTTTTGACGGTAGTAAACTTTGAAGGAGCCTTTGTTGACTTTATAGACCACCTTGATGACACGTGTTCCAGGAGCTGTTTTGCTAACGACATTGTGGTTCCACTCGTCTTTTAGTTGCTTCTGGATCTCAACCCCATCAATGGAAACAATCTGGTATTTTTCTAGACTTTGCTTGTAGAATTCGGTTGGAGTGATTGCTTTCTTGAAATCATAGTCAAAACCAGTTCCCACTTCTGTTTTGTCTAAGAAAGTATCGTTTTCTTTAACTGTATTGCCTGCTTCGTCCACGTGCTGGATAACAACACGTCCGTAATCAATTCCCTTGACTAGAGTAGCGACACCGCTCTCATCAAAGGAGTACTGATTTTCTCCGATGACAGCTGTCTTATTTCTAAGCATTTCACCTTCGGGTGTAAAGTAGTAACGTTTGCCATTATCCCCTTGATACCAGCCCTTGACACCATATTTGTCAATGATATCTTTGACCCATTTGAGTTGTTCAGGAGAGAGGACAAGTCCGCCACCGAAGCGGTCTTTCTCAGGCACACCGTTGTCAACCGTTCCGTGTTGGTGTACGCCGATGACTTTTCCATCACCATTGATAATTCCGCCACCAGACAAACCAGATACAGAAGTTGTTTGGTAAGTGATGCCAGTAGCTCCCTTGTCATCATAAGGATCGACGGATTTTACCTTGCCGTCAGCTTTATAGAGTTGTCCAGCTACGATAGGCTGTTTGAGTTCTTTTGAGCTTGAGTCAGTTGGATAACCAATCGTGCTGACAGGGTCCCCTGCTTTGTAAGTCTTATGCTCAGCGAGTGGCACAAAAGTTGCTGCTTTATTTGGGCTTGCAATTTGTACAGGGACAGGCGCTACAACTGCTGCCAAGTCATTCTGATATCCCTTGCTAAACTCTTCTTTGTTCCAGAAGTGGATATCTTTCTCTTGAAAGAGCGTGGTATTTCCTGAATTTGGCTGAGAATTCTTAACAGGAGCGTTGGATCCTAGATTGTAATAGAAGCGCGCAGAATCTCCGCCACGAATATGGCCTTCTTTATCTAAAAAGTTATGAGCAACTGTCAAGAAAACGTTAGGCGCGACAAAAATACCAGACCCAGAAACAATGTATCGTTGAGCTCCACCATTATAAATGCTGTAGACCATAGTTGCAGCAGTTGCGGGTTGTCCCTCGTAATTGATATGTTTGAGGTCTTGTCCACCGTTAATGATGGCACGGTTTCCTTTCTCAGCTTCCTTTGGAGCTTCTTCCTTATCCTTTAGAATGCTCTTAGTTTCTACTTTTGGACTAGCTTTTTGGTCAACGATAGTAGTCGTATCGAGTTCTTTGACAGGTGTGTCGGGATAGGCACGGTCCTGAATGTCTTCAGGGAGCAAGTCAGCACTGTTGGTATCTGCAACAGGTGTTTCTTGTTTTTCAGCTTCTACACGACCTTCTTCTTTAGCTGGTTCAGCCTTGGTCTCTTCTATATCTGCGACTTGTTTAATTTGCTGATCTAAATTGGATGTCGTGGCAGGAGATGTTTCGTCTGCACGCACGGTTCCAGAAGCAAAAAATGCCAGTCCGACGATAACAGAGGCCACACCTACAGTCAACTTCCGAATACTAAATGTTTGCCCTTTTTCAAAAAGGTATCGACTCATAATATACTCCTAGTTTTTAGAAAGGCAGTCAGCTACTGCCAGAGCCCAAGTTTGACTTGGTTACAACTTGATTTAAGGATAAAAACTCTTTGATAATTTGTAAGCCACCTTACCTCCTGTTTATAAAGCGCTTTCATTTTAAGATAAAAAAATTTAAAAGGTCATTTCTCCCTTAAAATGACTGAAAACTTTTAATATAACAAATATACTAAATTAATAAAAGAATTGCAATAGCAAAAAGCAAAAAAATAAATATAAATTAAAGAAAATCAGTTACTTTTTAAAGAAAAAACGCATCCTTTCAGGGCTCAAACTAAATGAAAGGATACGTTTTAAAAAGAAATTAGAGTATCTTTTGGAGAGACTCTTGGATGGTTTGGGGGTCTGTTTTGGAAGAGAAGCGCTCAAGGACTTGCCCATCTCGGCCAATGAGAAACTTAGCAAAATTCCATTCGATTCGTTTTCCTAGCGGGCCAGATTTCTGATCTTTTAGCCAAACATAAAGAGGATCTGCCTCCTTGCCGTTGACCTTGATCTTGGCAAAGCGAGGAAAAGTGGTCTGATAGTGTAGACTGCAGAAGCTATTGATTTCCTCTGCGCTGCCGGGTGCTTGTCCCATAAATTGATTGCAAGGGAAATCTAAGATTTCGAAGCCCTGATCTTGATAGCGTTCATAGAGTTCTTGAAGTCCTTGGTACTGGGGCGTTAAACCACATCCAGTAGCAGTGTTGACAATCAAGAGAACGTTGCCACGATAGCTCTCCAGGGGAGTTGCTTGGTTGTTTTGGTTCAAAACGGAAAAATCATATACACTTGTCATGAGGGCCTCTTTTCTTTTCCTACATTGTAACAGTTTTTCTTTTTTTCGTCGAGTCGGATGAGAGAAGTTGTTGAAAAAATAGGTCCTTGATATAATAGAAATCGTTTACAAACAACTTTAAAAATGGTATGATTTAATTAAACCGGTTTACTTAGTTGCTATAAATCTCTAATCTGAGATTTAGTTCCTATTGATTTTACAATATGTTTATTGGAGTGTACACATGCAAACAAAAACAAAGAAGCTCATTGTGAGTTTGTCTTCACTTGTTTTATCGGGATTTTTATTAAACCATTATATGACAGTTGGAGCGGAAGAAACGACTACGAATACCATTCAGCAAAGCCAGAAGGAAATTCAGTATCAGCAAAGGGATACCAAAAATTTAGTTGAAAATGGTGATTTTAGTCAGACGGAGAACGGAAGCAGTCCTTGGACAGGAAGCAAAGCTAAGGGGTGGTCAGCTTGGGTAGACCAGAAGAATAGTTCTTCAGGTGCCTCAACTCGAGTCATTGAAGCCAAGGATGGGGCTGTCACTATCTCAAGTTCTGAGAAACTAAGGGCAGTAGTTCACCGTATGGTCAATATTGAAGCTAAGAAAAAGTATAAGCTGCGTTTCAAGATTAAAACAGACCAGAAAGTAGGAATTGCCAAGGTTCGCATCATTGAGGAAAATGGTAAAGACAAGCAATTATGGAATTCTGCGACGACATCAGGAACAAAGGATTGGCAGACCATTGAAGCAGACTATAGCCCGACTTTAGATGTTGATAAAATCAAGTTGGAGTTATTCTATGAAACAGGAACAGGGACTGTTTCCTTTAAGGATATTGAGTTAGTAGAGGTGGTAGATCAGCCTTCTAAGGATTCTCAAACAGATAAAAAACTCGAGGAGAAGATTGATTTACCAATTGGGAAAAAACATGTTTTTGCTCTCTCGGACTACATTTACAAGGTAGAAAATCCTGACCTTGCTTCTGTCAAAAATGGAATTTTAGAACCTCTTAAAGAGGGGACCAGTAATGTCATTGTCAGCAAAGATGGCAAGGAAGTGAAGAAGATTCCTTTGAAGATTCTAGCCTCTGCTAAGGATGCATACACAGATCGTTTGGATGACTGGAATGGCATCATTGCTGGGAATCAATACTATGATTCTAAAAATGAACAGATGGCCAAGTTAAACCAGGAGCTGGAAGGAAAGGTGGCTGATAGCTTATCAAGTATTTCAAGTCAGACTGACCGAACCTATTTGTGGGAGAAATTTTCAAATTATAAAACGTCTGCAAATCTGACTGCTACTTATCGGAAATTGGAGGAGATGGCCAAGCAGGTGACCAACCCTTCTTCTCGTTATTATCAAGATGAAACCGTTATTCGAACAGTTAGGGATTCCATGGAATGGATGCATAAACATGTCTACAATAGTGAAAAGAGCATTGTTGGAAACTGGTGGGATTATGAAATCGGTACACCTCGTGCAATCAACAATACTTTGTCTCTGATGAAAGAATACTTCTCAGATGAGGAAATAAAAAAATATACAGATGTGATTGAAAAATTTGTGCCAGATCCCGAACATTTCCGAAAGACGACTGATAACCCATTTAAGGCTCTGGGTGGAAACTTAGTTGATATGGGAAGGGTAAAAGTAATAGCTGGATTACTGCGCAAGAATGACCAAGAAATTTCTTCTACCATTCGTTCGATTGAGCAAGTGTTCAAGTTGGTAGACCAAGGCGAAGGTTTTTATCAAGATGGCTCCTATATCGACCATACCAATGTTGCCTATACGGGTGCTTATGGGAATGTCTTGATTGATGGCCTGTCTCAACTATTGCCAGTCATTCAAAAGACCAAGAGCCCAATCGATAAAGATAAAATGCAAACCATGTACCACTGGATTGATAAATCGTTTGCTCCTTTGCTGGTGAATGGAGAGCTGATGGATATGAGTCGTGGACGCTCTATCAGTCGTGCAAATAGCGAGGGGCACGTGGCCGCAGTAGAAGTGCTAAGAGGGATTCACCGGATAGCGGATATGTCTGAAGGAGAAACCAAACAACGTTTGCAGAGTCTTGTGAAGACCATTGTTCAATCGGATAGTTATTATGATGTCTTTAAGAATTTGAAGACCTATAAGGATATCAGCTTGATGCAATCCTTGTTAAGTGATGTAGGAGTCGCAAGTACTCCAAGAACAAGTTACCTATCTGCCTTTAACAAGATGGATAAAACAGCCATGTACAATGCAGAGAAAGGCTTTGGATTTGGCTTGTCACTCTTCTCCAGTCGCACCTTGAATTACGAACACATGAACAAGGAAAACAAACGCGGTTGGTATACAAGTGATGGAATGTTCTATCTCTACAATGGTGATTTGAGCCACTATAGCAATGGTTATTGGCCAACAGTCAATCCATATAAGATGCCTGGTACGACAGAGACGGATGCTAAGAGATCGGATAGTGATACAGGTAAAGTTCTACCGTCTGCTTTCGTTGGAACGAGCAAACTAGATGAGGCCAATGCGACAGCAACCATGGATTTCACCAACTGGAATCAAACACTGACTGCTCATAAGAGCTGGTTTATGCTGAAGGATAAAATCGCCTTTTTAGGAAGCAATATCCAAAACACTTCAACAGATGCTGCTGCAACTACAATTGACCAGAGAAAACTGGAGTCAAGTGACCCTTATAAAGTCTATGTCAATGATAAAGAAACCTCCCTCACGGAACAAGAAAAGGATTATCCTGAAACCCAAAGTGTCTTTTTAGAATCTTCCGATTCGAAAAAGAATATTGGTTACTTTTTCTTTAAGAAGAGTTCAATCAGTATGAGTAAGGCTTTGCAAAAGGGGGCTTGGAAGGATATCAATGAAGGACAGTCAGACAAGGAAGTTGAAAATGAATTTCTTACGATTAGTCAGGCTCATAAGCAAAATGGAGATTCTTATGGCTATATGCTCATCCCTAACGTGGATCGTGCCACCTTCAATCAGATGGTGAAAGAGTTAGAAAGTAGCCTCATCGAAAATAACGAAACTCTTCAGTCTGTTTATGATGCCAAACAAGGAGTTTGGGGTATAGTAAAGTACGATGATTCTGTCTCTACTATTTCCAACAAATTCCAAGTCTTGAAACGTGGAGTCTATACCATTCGAAAAGAAGGGGAGAACTATAAGATTGCCTACTACAATCCTGAAACTCAGGAATCAGCGCCAGATCAAGAAGTCTTTAAAAAGTTAGAGCACGCAGCTCAACCGCAAGCTCAGGATTCAAAAGAAAAGGAAAAATCTGAAGAGAAAAAGAACCATTCGGATCAAAAAAATCTCCCTCAGACAGGAGAAGGTCAGTCAATCTTGGCAAGTCTAGGACTCTTGCTACTTGGTGCTCTTTATTTATTCCGCAGAGGAAAGAACAACTAATTTACTCATCATCCAGATGAGTCCCTTGGAACCATAGAAAATAGAAAAATCCGAAGAAAGTCAAGCGTCTTCGGATTTTTCTTTTTAAAAAGGATAAGTTGTAGTTTATCCTTTTTCACTTCATTTTATCTGAGCGTAGCATACTGTTGGGCAATCTCGCTGATACGATCAAAGTCACATTGGGAAGCGAGTTTATTGAGTTCGCCACCAATCCCGACAGCATCAGCGCCAGCAGCGAACCATTGAGGGAGGTTAGCTAGATTGACACCTCCAGTTACCATTACGGAAACTTGCGGAATCGGTGCTTTGACGGCAGCGATATATGATGGACTGAGGGCGCTACCTGGGAAGAGTTTGATGATTTCACTACCAGCCTCTAGTGCGGTCGTAATCTCTGTGAGGGTAATACAACCTGGAATGTACGGAGTGCTGTAGAGATTGCACATTTTCGCAGTTTCAGCATGGAAAGATGGAGAAACAACGTAATTTGCTCCGGCTAGAATGGCATCTCTAGCAGTTACGGCATCAAGCACAGTGCCTGCACCGATACAAACACTCTGATCGTCCTGATACAAGTCTACAAGTTCCTTGATGATTTGCCCTGCATATTGATTGGTATAGGCGATTTCAATAGCTTTGATACCGCCCTTGATACAAGCAATCGAGGCTTGCAGTCCCTCTTCCTTTGTATTTCCTCGAATGACAGCGACAATTTTCTGTTTTTTTAGTTCAATAATCGTATCTGATTTGGTCATGTAATTCTCCTAACGAATGATATCTTGTGCATTTTCCAGTAATTTTTCAATACTAGCTGCGGAAGTAGAGAGATGATCTCCTGGAAGGGTACATTTGAGAGTTGCGCTCGCAACTGCAAAGTCAATGGTAGTTTTTAGGGAGGAATGATGGAGTAGTTGATAAAGGGCGCCAGATATAAAGGCATCTCCACTACCAACTCGTTGATAGACTGCAGTTTTTAGTTGAACAGACTCTTCAAATTTTTCTCCCAAAGCATAGGCCTGATAGACATTTTTGTCTTGTTCATCACTAGAGCGGAGGGTATGGAAAATAGCCTTGAAACCATAGGTTTCTTTTAAAAGTCGCATGCGACTTTCCACCTCTTTTATGCTGGCGCTGTCTCTTGGGAACATCTCTAGATTTTGATCATCAATCATGAGAGGATCAATACCAAAGCAATAATCAGCGAAACGAGCAAACTTAGAAAATTCATACTTGGCTTCTAGGACAGAAATCATCTTTGTTCTCAAATTGAGATCCATTGAAACGACAATCCCTCGGCGCTGGGCTTCTTCCAAGAGTAGGAGAAGGAGCGTACGGACCTCTTGACCGATAGCTACGGTGATTCCACTGAAATGAAAATGGCTAATCCCCTGAAAGAGAGAATCCATATCTAGCATGTTTGGTCGAATCTGGCTGATACTCGTATGTTTGCGGTCGTAGAAAACTTCACTTTGACGACAACCAAAGCCGTTCTCCAAATAGTAGAGGCCGATTCGATCACCAAGTCGACAGATTGAACTGGTATCTATTTGGTGCTGCTTCAAGAATGTGAGAAAACGATCTCCAATCTCGTTGGCAGGGAGACCGGTAAAGACTTTCGTTGAGATACCCAGGGTTTGCAAATTACAAGCGATATTAATTTCTGATCCTCCAAAATAAGTTGAACTGGCAACATGATCGCCGATACTGGTGGCATCTAATGGTGAGATTCGAATTAATGGTTCGCCAAACAGTAAGATTTTCGTCATCCATTAGTTCCTTTCTGGTTTAGAATAACTTTATTTGGTTAATACTTCTTTCAAATAAGCAGCGACTTCATCATCTTGGCAGTTTTCAAAGAAGTATTCTTGGAAGTATTTGCCAGAGATGGTATCTTTGAGGAAGTCTTGGTCGATTGTTTTAAGGATGGTCATCAAATCATTGTGGGTGATTTGTTTAACCTCGTTCAAGATACGAGCGTTGCGTTGTTCAGGGATCACACGTTCTCTTGGATATCCTCCGCCCATTTCTTCAGCAAATAAGCGTTCAAACATCAATTTGAGGGTCAGTTCTGCCCCCCAGCCAAATCCTTTGGCATAAGGGATAGACAAGGCGTTACCACCATTGATTTGAGAATAAAGGTAAGCGTCAGTTGGGTCCACTGCTAGACCACAGACAACACCAGGGAAGCTGTTTAAAGCAAGCATAGCTCCTACACCCGTACCACAGCCGGTAACAACAAAGTCAACTGCCTTTGTATTTAAAAGGATGGCAGCTATTAGGCCGTTTTGTACGTATGTTAATTGGTTTTCACCTTCTTCTCCACGCATACCATAGTTAAATAATTGGTAGCCTTTTTTATCTGTTGCTTCTTTTAGACTATCGTAAATAATGTGATTCTTACTAGCTTGACTATTTTCATTGATTAACGCGATTTTCATAAGATCTTCTTTCTATTTTTACTCAGGTTGTTTTCCGATGTAGGCTAAGATACCGCCATCTACATATAGGATGTGGCCATTGACAAAATTGCTGGCATCACTAGCGAGAAAGACAGCAGGACCCATCAAATCTTCAGGATTTCCCCAACGTGCAGCAGGTGTTTTTGCAATGATGAACTGGTCAAATGGGTGGCGAGAACCATCTTCTTGCAACTCACGAAGAGGTGCTGTTTGTGGAGTGGCAATATAACCCGGTCCGATTCCGTTACATTGGATATTGGCTCCACCGTATTCAGACGCAATGTTGCGGGTCAACATTTTCAAGCCCCCTTTAGCGGCAGCATAAGCGCTAACTGTTTCACGTCCCAGTTCGCTCATCATCGAACAAATATTGATAATCTTTCCATGCCCTTTCTTTATCATAGAAGGAATAACTGCCTTTGAAACGATAAATGGTGCGTTTAAGTCAATATCGATGACCTTACGGAAATCAGCGACGCTCATTTCGCACATTGGAACTCGGCGGATAATACCAGCGTTATTAACGAGGATGTCAATGATACCAACCTCTTGTTCGATTTGCTTGACCATGGCTTGGATACCGTCCTCGTCTGTCACGTCACAGACATATCCATGGGCTTCGATGCCAACTTCACGATAAGCTTCAATCCCTTTATTGACCAGATCTTGATTGATATCGTTAAAGACAATAGTAGCGCCGGCCTCAGCGTAGGATTTGGCAATAGCAAATCCAATTCCATAAGAAGCGCCGGTAATGAGAGCAATTTTTCCTTTTAAAGAAAACTGCTCAATTGAGAATGATGTATTTGTCATTTGATACTTCCTTTCAAATTTGTTAAGACTTCTCTATAACCAAATTATATTCTAGTAAACCGGTTTTGTCAATAATTAAATATTTTTATTTCTGAAAATCTTTGTTTTCCTAAAAAAACGGAAGGTTTTGAAATTTTTGTCGATTATAATGGTTAAACAAACAATGAAAGCGCTAATATTTTTTTAAAAAAACTATTGACAAGATAAAAATAAAGGGATACAATGGGAAATGTAAAGTAAACCGGTAAACTCAAACAAGAAAGGAGAAAAGATGAAAATTGTACTTGTAGGGCATGGACATTTTGCCACAGGGATTTATAGTTCTTTACAATTGATTGCAGGCAATCAAGAAAATGTGGAGGCGATTGACTTTGTGGAAGGAATGTCAGCAGATGAACTCAAGCAAAAAATCTTACTTGCAATTTCAAATGAAGAAGAAGTTTTAATCCTAAGTGATCTCTTGGGAGGATCGCCATTCAAGGTTTCTTCTACCATAATGGGAGAAAATCCAGCTAAAACAATGAATGTTCTCTCGGGTTTGAACTTAACCATGTTAATGGAAGCAGTCTTTGCTAGAATGGCTCATAGCTTTGATGAGGTTGTTAATAAATCAGTAGCGGCGGCCCAGGGCGGAGTAGTAAATGGTAAAGAATTGTTTTCAACGGATGCAGAGGCAGAGGAAGAAGATTTCGAATCGGGTATTTAAAGGGTAAAAGAATGATAAAAAAGGTTACGATTGAAGAAATAAAATCGCCTGAGCGCTTCTTAGAAGTACCACTTCTGACGAAAGAAGAAGTCGGCCGGGCAATTGATAAGGTTATTCGGCAGTTAGAACTCAACCTTGACTATTTCAAGGAAGATTTCCCGACGCCAGCTACCTTTAATAATGTCTATCCAATCATGGATAACACGGAATGGACCAATGGTTTCTGGACAGGAGAACTGTGGTTGGCTTATGAATACAGTCAACAGGATGCATTTAAAAACATCGCTCATAAAAATGTTCTTTCTTTCCTGGATCGTATCAATAAGAGAGTAGAATTGGACCACCATGATCTCGGTTTCTTATACACACCGTCTTGTATGGCTGAATATAAGATAAATGGAGATGGAGAGGCTAGAGAAGCAGCCTTGAAAGCTGCGGATAAGTTGATTGAACGCTATCAAGAAAAAGGTGGTTTTATTCAAGCTTGGGGAGACTTGGGCAAGAAAGAGCATTACCGTTTGATTATCGATTGCTTGCTCAACATCCAACTCTTATTCTTTGCTTATCAAGAAACAGGCAATCAAAAATACTACGATATTGCAGAAAACCATTTCTATGCTTCAGCTAATAATGTAATCCGTGATGACGCTTCGTCCTTCCACACCTTCTATTTTGATCCTGAGACAGGGCAACCCCTTAAAGGTGTAACGAGACAAGGGTATAGTGATGATTCATGCTGGGCACGTGGTCAATCATGGGGAGTCTATGGTATTCCTTTGACTTATCGTCATCTAAAAGACGAGTCCTGCTTTGACTTGTTTAAGGGTGTGACCAATTATTTCTTGAATCGTCTGCCAAAAGATCATATTTCCTATTGGGATTTGATTTTTAATGATGGTAGTGATCAATCACGAGACTCTTCAGCAACAGCTATCGCCGTCTGTGGGATTCATGAAATGCTAAAACATCTCCCGGAGGTGGATGCTGATAAAGATATTTATAAACATGCTATGCATGCCATGCTTCGTTCTTTGATCGAACATTATGCAAATGATCAATTTACCCCTGGTGGGACAAGTCTCCTCCACGGTGTGTACTCATGGCATTCAGGTAAAGGAGTGGATGAAGGCAATATCTGGGGTGACTACTATTACCTAGAAGCGCTAATCCGTTTCTACAAAGACTGGAACCTATATTGGTAGGAGGAGAAATATGACAACGCCAAATATTATTATGACCCGTATTGATGAACGTTTGATTCACGGGCAAGGGCAACTTTGGGTAAAATACTTAGGTTGTAATACGGTCATTGTTGCCAATGACGAAGTGAGCACGGACAAGATGCAACAAACTCTGATGAAAACAGTTGTGCCAGACTCAGTTGCCATGCGTTTCTTCCCTTTGCAAAAGGTGATTGATATCATTCACAAAGCTAATCCTGCTCAAACAATCTTTATCGTTGTAAAGGATGTGAAGGACGCTTTAACCTTGGTAGAAGGTGGTGTCCCTATCAAAGAAATCAATATCGGGAACATTCACAATGCTCCTGGTAAAGAGCAAGTGACCCGCTCCATCTTCTTGGGTGAAGATGATAAGGTGGCACTCAAGGAATTGAGCCAAAAGCATCAAGTAACATTTAATACGAAAACAACTCCAACAGGAAATGACGGAGCTGTTGAAGTTAACATTCTGGACTATATTTAAAAGAGGAGATCGTTATGTCGATTAATGTATTTCAAGCGATTTTAATTGGATTATGGACAGCTTTCTGTTTTAGTGGAATGCTGTTAGGGATTTACACCAATAGATGTATTGTTCTGTCATTTGGTGTCGGAATTATTCTAGGTGATTTGCCTACTGCTCTTGCAATGGGAGCTATTGGTGAATTGGCTTATATGGGATTCGGTGTTGGTGCTGGAGGTACTGTTCCACCAAACCCAATCGGACCTGGTATCTTTGGTACCTTGATGGCTATCACTAGCGCTGGTAAAGTCAGTCCAGAAGCGGCTCTTGCCCTCTCTACTCCGATTGCTGTGGCGATTCAATTCTTACAAACTTTCGCCTACACTGTACGTGCTGGTGCGCCTGAAACAGCGATGAAGCACTTGAAAAACCATAATTTGAAAAAATTTAAGTTCACTCTAAATGCAACAATTTGGTTGTTTGCCTTTATTGGATTTACCTTAGGTTGCTTGGGTGCCCTTTCAATGGATACCTTGTTGAAACTCGTAGACTACATTCCACCAGTATTGCTTACAGGTTTGACAGTTGCTGGTAAAATGCTCCCAGCTATCGGTTTTGCGATGATCTTGTCAGTGATGGCTAAGAAAGAGTTGATTCCGTTTGTCTTGTTGGGATATGTTTGTGCAGCTTATCTAAATATCCCAACAATTGGTATTGCAATTGTTGGTACTATCTTTGCTTTGATTGAATTTTATAACAAGCCAAAAACAGCGGATCATGTGGTAGAGGAGGAAGCACACGATGACTGGATCTAACAAATTAACAAAACGTGATTATCTTAAAACGTCTTTGCGGGCATTCTTTTGTCAAAATGGATTTAACTATAGTAACTATCAAGGGCTGGGATATGCCAATGTAATGTATCCTGCTTTGAAAAAACACTATGGAGAGGATCAGGAAGGTTTCTACCAAGCCTTGGAAGAAAACTGTGAATTCTATAATACCAACCCACACTTCCTACCTTTTATTACCAGCTTACACCTTGTAATGTTGGAAAATGGCCGACCAGCAAAAGAAACACGTAGCATCAAGATGGCCTTGATGGGACCATTGGCAGGTATTGGGGATTCTCTTTCTCAATTCTGTTTAGCTCCATTGTTCTCAACCATCGCAGCTTCGTTTGCTCAAGAAGGCTTGGTTGTCGGTCCAATCTTGTTCTTCCTTGCGATGAATACGATTTTGACAGCGATTAAATTGTCAACTGGTCTGTATGGATACAAACTAGGAACAACTGTGATTGATAAACTAAGCGAACAGATGGCAACGATTTCTCGTATTGCCAATATTATCGGTGTAACCGTAATTGCTGGTTTGGCAGCGACATCTGTTAAGATTATGGTGCCGATAACCTTTGCTGCAGGGGAAGTTAAAGCAGACGCTAAACAAAGTATTGTCAGTATTCAGGGAATGCTTGATAAGGTTGCTCCAGCTCTTCTACCAGCCCTATTTACACTTTTAGTTTACTACTTGATCAAAGAAAAGAAATGGACAACATATAAACTCGTTATTTTAACAGTTATCATCGGAATTATCGGAAGCTGGCTTAAGATTCTAGCTTAATGGATACGACATTGTTTTATGGGATAGTGATTGTCTTGGCAGTGAGCCCCCTTTTACTGTCAAGCTTTCATTCTATTCGTCAGCAAAAGTTGCTTCGCAAACAGATGGAGCAACGACAAGAGTATTTAGCTTCTTTAACATCTGGTGATGAAGTGTTGTTATTGTCTGGAATTCATGGAAAAATCATTTCTATCAAAGATGACTTGATCTCTTTGCAGATTGCAAAAGGAGTCGTCATCTATGTAGAAAAGGAAAGTGTAATGGGAAAGACAAAAGAACTGCTTTTTAAGTAGTTCTTTTTCTGGTAATAGATAATGAAAGAAGAAAGAAGACAATTTTTTGAAAGAGTCGATGGGAACCAATGTCGTGACTATATCTTGTCCCACTGTTCAAAAGACTATGAGAAAGTCAAGAGTTCCCTTGAGCGCTTGATGGACAATCGTTTTATGTTTGATAGTCCTTGGGATATGGAACCTTGTTCAAAAATCTATCAAATCCAGCCGATGGTATGGGATCAAGTATTTGAAGATGATCCAGAATGGGCTTATATGCTCAATCGACAAGAATATCTCTTGCAGTTTATGATAGGGTATCTGGTAGAAGGAGATAAGGGCTATATTCAAAAGTGCAAGTTCTTTCTATTTGATTGGATTGAGCAGGTGAGAGAATTTTCTCCTCAATCTTTGATGACTAGAACCTTGGATACGGGTATTCGTTCCTTTACTTGGTTGAAACTACTCTTGCTCCTCTTGAAATTTGACTTGCTAGAAGAGGAGGAACTAGAGAAAATTTTGGTCAGTTTAGAAAAGCAGATTCATTTTATGATAGAGCATTATCGAGCCAAATATACTCTCAGTAATTGGGGAATTTTGCAAACCATTCCGATGCTTGCTATCTATCATTTCTTTTCAGATAAGATGGATTTAGAAGAAGTTTACCTTTTTGCTTCAGAGGAGTTGAAAAAGCAAATCGAGACGCAGATTTTAGAGGATGGAAGCCAGTTTGAACAGTCGATTCTCTATCATGTAGAGGTTTATAAAGCCTTGCTGGACTTGTGTATATTGCTTCCAGACTTGCAAGATAGCTTTCAAGAGTTGCTGAAAAAGATGGCGACCTATATTCAAATGATGACAGGATTAGATGGACGGACCTTAGCTTTTGGTGATAGTGATTCTACAGAAACGGCAGAGATTTTGAGCCTGTCTGCTGTGGTTTTGAACAAGGAAGATCTTCTTAACGGTCTGGATGTTAAAGTCGATTTGGTTAGTCTTTTGTTTCTGGGGCGAGAAAAGGTCAAGCAACTGCAGGAATTTGAAAAGAGAGCTTGGCAGCCTAAGTTCAGGATCTTTGAAGATTCTGGGCATGTCTGCATTAAGGATGAACATCGCTATCTATTTTTCAAAAACGGTCCGCTGGGAAGTGCCCATAGCCATAGTGACGAGAATAGTTTTTGCTTACAGTATCAAGGCCAACCAATTTTCATAGATGCTGGGCGTTATTCTTATCGGGAGATAGATGAACGTTATCTCTTAAAGAGTGCTTGGAGTCATTCGACCTGTATGGTAGATGGGAAAGCTCCAGAAAGGATCACGGGATCCTGGGAATATGAATACTATCCTCACTCCCTGTTTTGTCACCACAAAGAAAGAGAGGGAGTGCATTATATTGAGGGGGCTTATTTGTCAGTAGATCCTGATTTGCCTTATCTTTACAGGAGAAAAATCCTCATGTTGGCAGAGGATGTCTGGCTCTTGGTAGATGATATCAGGTGTCAAGGTCAGCATGAGGCGTTGACCCAGTTTATTCTTGACAAGGATGTGACCTATCAAGATGGGAAAATCAATCAGTTGAGACTATGGAGTGAAGTTGATTTTGATTTAGAAGCTATCATTATTTCTCCTAAATACAATGAACTTGAAAAAAGTAGCAAACTCACCAAGCGCCAATTCTTTGAGAATCAGATGCTGGATTATACCATCATTGCGCATGAGAGTTTTGAAATCATCCTTCATTCTGTCTACCAGACAGATGGTCGTGAAGTGGAAAATGCTCTGGCTTTTGAAGTGAAAAATGACGAAACAGACAAGCTGATTTTGTTATTAAGCGAGGATATTTGTGTAGGTGAAAAATTATGCCTCGTTGACGGAACAAAAATGCGTGGGAAATGTCTAGTATATGATAAAATAAATGAGAGAATGATTCGCTTGCAGTGCTAGAAATAGGCATTTTGAATGGTGAATATGTTATACTAAGTATTAGTAGGAGGTGTTTTAGATTGGAGAAGAAACTGACCATAAAAGACATTGCAGAAATGGCTCAGACCTCGAAAACAACCGTGTCATTTTACCTAAACGGGAAATATGAAAAAATGTCCCGAGAGACACGTGAAAAGATTGAAAAAGTTATTCATGAAACAAATTACAAACCGAGCATTGTTGCGCGTAGCTTGAACTCCAAACGAACAAAATTGATTGGGGTCTTGATCGGTGATATTACCAACAGTTTCTCAAACCAAATTGTTAAGGGGATTGAGGATATCGCCAGCCAGAATGGCTACCAGGTAATGATAGGAAATAGTAATTACAGCCAAGAGAGTGAGGACCGGTATATTGAAAGCATGCTTCTCTTGGGAGTAGACGGCTTTATTATTCAGCCAACCTCTAATTTCCGAAAATATTCTCGTATCATCGATGAGAAAAAGAAGAAAATGGTCTTTTTTGATAGTCAGCTCTATGAACACCGGACTAGCTGGGTCAAAACCAATAACTATGATGCCGTTTATGACATGACCCAGTCCTGTATCGAAAAAGGTTATGAGCATTTTCTCTTGATTACAGCGGATACGAGTCGCTTGAGTACTCGGATTGAGCGGGCAAGTGGTTTTGTGGATGCTTTAACAGATGCTAATATGCGCCACGCCAGTCTAACCATTGAAGATAAGCATACGAATTTGGAACAAATTAAGGAATTTTTACAAAAAAAAATCAATCCCGATGAAAAAACTCTGGTATTTGTCCCTAACTGTTGGGCCCTACCTCTAGTCTTTACCGTCATCAAAGAGTTGAACTATAATTTGCCACAAGTTGGGTTGATTGGTTTTGACAATACGGAGTGGACTTGCTTTTCTTCTCCAAGTATTTCGACGCTGGTTCAGCCCGCCTTTGAAGAAGGACAACAGGCTACAAAGATTTTGATTGACCAGATTGAAGGCCGCAATCAAGAAGAAAGGCAACAAGTCTTGGATTGTAGTGTGAGTTGGAAAGAGTCGACTTTCTAAGATGAAAGGGAAATGACCTGCGACCTCTGTTAAGAAATAAAACAATCCCACCTAGAACGAACTAGGTGGGATTTTTTGCCTATAAAATGAGAAATTAGCGAATCTTGGTCTATTTTTTAACGTGTTCCGATAAAAAGGCGTAGGTCATGATTCCAAAGATAGCACCAATTCCTAAACCCAAGACTAGTAAAGGGAGCATTTTATCGAACTGGGAGAGATTGTCCCAAAAGGTATCGAGGGGAAGATGCTGAACAAAGAGTTTGTGAAAGGCTGATAAGACAAACAAGCCAATTGGAATACTGATGAATACACCCCAACTACGAAGGTTGATTTGGCTTTTGCTGTAGCTTTTGTGATGGATTTCGGACGGGTCATCCTTGTCTAAATGTAAGTTGCGAACTGCTAGTCTCGCCCTAGATGAGAGGACGAAGATAAGTCCAAAATAGAGGTAGGGCATGACATCTCGAACCAACTCTATGAAGCGTCCAAATAGGAGATAGAACAAGAAGAGTAGGAGGGAGGAGTAAATGATTTGGATCAAGGAACGGGCACAAGCCTTGTAAATCATCTCTTGACGGCATTCATCAAAAGGCCCTTGTATGTGAAAGAATAGTTTGAGTAAGCGAGTGGTGAAATCTTCTTTTTTCATGGGAGTAACCTCCTAAATGAGCGATTTTTGATTGATTTCTTTAAAGAGTTGATAGAGAGTATAGAAGTAAACCAAACTAAAAATGATACAGATTATTAGAAATACCAGGTATCTCCAATCCATAGGATTTGTTAAAAGCTGTGGAAAGGATACGAGGATAAAACAGAGAGATGCGTTTAGAAGACGTATTTTTTTTGATTGGATTTTCTGGAATCTCTGTCCCTTGTTCAATACAGGAAGGAATAAAAGAAAGATAATCAAGAAAGGATGCTCAATATGTCCAGAAAGTAGGAAAAAGGTAACAAAGATACTGATAAAAACATGACTGATCAGTAGTCTAGCTAGTGATTTCATAAGGCACCTCCTAGTCGTCTTCTTGGTCTTTTTTGGATTTTGCAATGCGACGGGAGATGAGAATCTGTATAACCACTCCAAAGAAGACAGACTGGAGGATACTTGAAAAAATATTTTTAAAAGCGAGAAGAGACTGAAGATAGTCCTGACTCTCACCTAGTAGTATATGGAGAAGAGGGGTTACAAAAAAACTCATTAATCCATAGACTATCCCAGCTTTCAAACCAGGGTAATGTAGTTGCTTACTTTCTTTATCACTCAGCATATCTAGATCAATGGCTGTGATGCCCGTTTTCTTGGTTTGAGAGACCACATAGAGAGCAGAAATCATCGAAATGCCGAATACCACAAGAGGATAGCCGATAGCGACAATTTGCGGATATTTATAAGCAAGGACAAAGGGAATAAGATTACCTAAAGTCATGAGGTAAAAGAGAATCACAAAGATTTTATT
>CAUVUZ010000011.1:0-29933 GCA_963555095.1 uncultured Streptococcus sp.
TGACAGATGGTTGGACACATGATTCTAAGATGCCAGGAAATCGCTACATCGAAGGAGAATTGACGACACCAGTCAAAGCTAACTATCTCCGTGTCCTCTATACGGCAGACTACGATGCCCGGTTTGTAGGCTTTACAGAATTGGTCATCAATGACGGTGAATTTGTCAAACCAATCAATGATCCAACAGTAGAAGGAAATAGTGGAGAAAGCCAAGGTAATCTCTACAACAACCTTGTAGACGGCAAAGTCTTGACCAGCTACAAGTCTGAAAAAGACAAGGGCGAATTGGTGTATCACTTATCTGAGCCAACCAATGCCAACCACCTTCGTCTCGTTTCCAGTCTTCCTGAAGGAGCGAAAGCACGTGTTCTTGCTAGAACACTCAAGGATGGTCAAGACAGTTGGACAGACCTCGGTGCCATTACATCTAGTCTCCAAACCTTTGCTATCCGAAATGGTGGCTCTCTTCTAGACGTCAAATTAGTCTGGGAAGGTGGCAAGGCTGAGTTTTATGAATTGGCGAGCTTCTATCAAGAATTGACAGAAGAATCTGTTCAATCAAGCAAGGGTGATGAACCAGCACCCGTTCTTGAGATTCCTGAATTCACAGGTGGTGTCAATGCAGCTGAGGCCTTGGTACATGAAGTACCAGAGTACACAGGCCCAGTAGCAACAGTGGGTGACCAAGCTGCTCCAACAGTAGAAAAACCTGAGTTCCAGGGTGGTGTCAATGCAGTTGAAGCCTTGGTACATGAGCTTCCAGAGTACACAGGTCCACTTGGTACAGCAGGAGATCAACCAGCACTGACGGTCGAGAAACTGGACTTTACAGGTGGTGTGAACGCGGTAGAAGCAGCAGTACATGAAGTACCAGAGTACACAGGTCCACTTGGTACAGCAGGAGACCAACCAGCACCGACAGTTGAAAAACCAGAGTACAAATTGAACTTAAGTCCACTCGCTGATACTAAGACTCCAGAAGTTAAACATGATGATCAGAAGGAGCTTCCGGCAACAGGTGAAAGCAAATCTGACACGGCTCTCTTCCTAGCAGGCGTAAGTCTAGCCCTATCTGCTCTCTTTATCGCGAAAGGGAAAAAGGAATAGCTTCTGATTACCTTTGCTTTTGACAAATTTTAGCATCAAGAGAAAGTGAAAAGACAGCTCCATAACCTCTATAATAGTTAGAGAAACTATCAAAAGAGTTATGGTGCTGTTGGAATAAACTATTGAGCTATAAAGAATAAAAATCCTGAGAAGTAAAATTCTCAGGATTTTGCTTATTGTTGCGGTTGACTTGGTTGGTTTTGCTCAGCAGGTGCAGTGCCTGATTGTTGAGGAATCGTCTGCGTTTGACTTGTGCTTGGAGAAGTTGCGCTTGACTGAGAAGTCGAGCTCTCAGATGTTGAGCTAGAACTTTCAGATGTCGAACTTTGTTGTGTAGATGATGAAGGGGTCCACGTATTGCGTGCTCCATTCTTAAAGACAAATTCTCCGCTTCTGTAAAGGCCTTCAGGCATGGTCCAATCCCCTGGATGGTCATCTGTTGAGAGGTAGGTCATCATCGAACGATAGACCTTAGCAGCAACGTAGAAGCCATCACCAACGATAGGAGTAAGTCGGTTAGAGTAACCGGTCCAGACAGCCATTGAATATTTACGAGTATAGCCGACAAACATTTCGTCTGGAGCTACATAACCAGAGTTCTTAATGTATTTCTCAATTTCATCATCTGTATAGTTTGATGTACCAGTCTTACCAGCTTGTGGTAACCATGATAGGTAGGCTCCACGTCCTGTTCCATAAGTCAGAACTGTTTTCATCATCTCTGTCATCATGTAGGCAGTTGTTTCTTTCATAGCGCGTGTTCCTGAATCAGAAAACTCTTTTGAACTACCATCACTAAAGATGATTTTGTTGATGTACATTGGCTTATGGTAAATACCGCCATTGGCAAAGGCAGCATAGGCTGCGGCCATTTTTTCACTGCTTGCCCCATACTTTTTGTTAGATTCTGTTGTGTTACTTGAAATCGCGTTGGCATAGTGTATATCTGGGTAGTCAATACCGAGTCCATTTAGGAAGGTTTTGGCTCTATCCAAACCGACTTTATTCAAAGTTTCTACAGCTGTAACGTTCCGTGATTGTTGAAGAGCATACTGCAACGTGATGTTTCCAAAGTAACTCTTATCCCAGTTGTAGACAGGTGTGTTGGTGCCAGGATAGTTATATGGTACGTCGTGAACAACCGAAGCGGTTGAGTCATAGATATCGTACTCCAAGGCTGGCGCGTAATCTGTGATTGGTTTCATGGTTGAACCCCAGTCGCGGTTTGTTTCGACAGCTTGGTTCATACCGAAGGAAACATTGCTAGATTGATGGCGTGCGCCTAACTGGGCAATCACCTTTCCGTTTGTGACATCAACGATGGTAGAAGCTACTTGCAACTCATCATCTGGATAATTAACGTATTCGTCGGTATTGTAGATATCCCAGAGACGTTGTTGAACGGCTGGATCAACATTAGTATAAACTTCCATTCCTGTTGTCAAAAGGTTGTAACCTGTTTCTTGTTCGACTTGGTCAATCACTTCTTTGAGATAATTATCCATGTAGGCTGGATAGTTGTTTCCAGAACGGAGGCTCTGCAGTCCATCTGTAATCGGAGTGTTAATGGCTTTTTCGTATTGTTCGGCTGTAATATAGCCTTGTCCTTTCATCTCGGAGAGAACCAGATCTCGGCGTTCTTGTGCCGCTTCTGGATGAGAGTAGGGATCATACTGATTTGGAGCCTGAGGCATTCCAGCTAGGAGAGCCAATTGAGGTAGACTTAAATCTTTGAGGTCTTTACCATAGTAGTTTTGGGCTGCCGTTTGCATTCCGTAATTTCCGTTGGACATATAGACCTTGTTGATGTAGTAAGTTAGGATCTCTTGTTTGGTTGCTTTTTGTTCTAGCTGAACGGCTAGCCAAGCTTCCTGTGCCTTACGTGAAAGTGTTTGATCAGATGTTGATGTTGAGAAATAGGTTAGTTTAATCAACTGCTGTGTCAAGGTAGAACCACCTTGAAGACCACCCCCACCACGGAGGTTTCGTAAGGAAGCGCCTAGGATACGAATTGTATCTACTCCTCGGTGACTGAAGAAACGATGATCTTCAATAGAGACAATTGCATTGACCAGCTCCGTAGGGATTTCATTAGCCTGTGCATTGACACGGCGCTCAGAACCCAGATCAGCGATCAGTTCATTTTTGCTGTCATAGATCTTACTAGACGTTGTAGCGACTAGCTTACTTTCGGATAGGGCCGGAGCCTTGCTGACATAGTAGAGAAAGAGGCCTCCACCTAGCATAATAGCTGCGATAAATACAGTCAAGAGGCAGATACTGACATACTTAACTATTCGCAGGAAAGTTTGTTTGTTCATCTTATTTTACCACCTAGTAAATGTTCTTTGATAACTTCGAGATAGGGAATCTGTGGAAAGGCACCAGGCTCGATCCTATATCCATTTTCTCGAATATATCCAAGTGGCATTGACTTTTGTCCTCTATCTTGATGATAGAAACGAATCAAGTCAATGGCCGGCAATAAGTAGGTTTCTTGCTGAGAAGAAAAGTGAAGGAGGACAAAGCAGATTCCTTGCTGGGCAAGAACTTGTTCCATATGCTGGATCTGATGGAGATGAAAATTCTTCATCGGAATCGCATGTTTTTGCCTAGTTTCCTTTGCTTCAAAGTCGATGTAGTATCCATCATAAACCCCTGAATAGTCAGTCGTTGAGGCCTGTCTAAAGTAAGCTTCAACGATCTTGGCTCGACTTCGTTGGGGATAGTCGACACGTACGATTTGGATGGGAGTCGGTTTCTTGTGAATAACTGCTAACCCATGCGACAAATAGTAGTCGTTCGTAGCGTTGATCATCTTTTCAAAAGACATTCCCCGATTTGCGAAATTTTTAGTTTGTGACAGGGGGGCTTGTCTCTTCTGTGATGAAAGTTTATGTGGATAGTTGACCATAATTCTCCTTATTGGTACAATAACATCACTCTATTATATCATAAATTTACAAAGAAAGGGTTAAAAATGACAACAGCCTTGATTTTAGGCTATTCAGCCTTCGACCTTGGTCTCTTTAATGACAAGGATATTCGCGTTGATATTATCAAAACAGCCATTCGGAGAGACCTAGAACGTCTAGCAGAAGAAGGGGTGACCTGGCTTGTCTTTACAGGGACTCTGGGCTTTGAGTACTGGGTGCTGGAAGTGGCAAAAGACATGAAAACAGACTATGGATTTCAGCTGGCGACCATTTTTGATTTTGAAACCCATGGTAGTAACTGGAATGAAGCCAATCAAATCAAACTTAGTGAGTTTAAGCAGGTTGACTTTGTCAAATATGCCTATCCACAATATGAGCACAAGGGGCAACTACGTGATTATCAGAAATTTCTGCTGGAAAATACGGATGGATGCTACCTGTTTTATGACGAAGAAAATGAAACCAAGTTACAGTATTTTTACCAGATGATGAAAAATCAAGAAGGCTATGTTACAAAAAGATTAACATTTGAGGATCTGAACGAAATAGTGGAAAATTTTTCCGAAAAGTGAGGCTTTGACCTTGATTTTTGTTTGTCTTTTTTTATATAATAAGAATAGCAATCAAGAATGGAGAGAGAAATGGCAAGTATTATTTTTTCAGCAAAAGATATTTTTGAACAAGAGTTTGGACGTGAAGTTCGCGGATATAGTAAGGCAGAGGTAGACGAGTTCCTAGATGATGTGATCAAGGATTATGAGACTTACGCAGCTTTGGTCAAATCTCTTCGTCAGGAGATTGCTGATTTGAAGGAGGAATTGTCTAACAAGCCACAGGCAAGTTCTACTCAACAAAGTTCTATCGAAGTAACAAGTTCTACTCCAATGACAAATTTTGATATTTTGAAACGATTGAATCGACTTGAAAAAGAAGTATTCGGTAAGCAAATCGTAGACAATTCTGAGTTGTAATTAGGTGTCTATTAGATGCAATTTTTGGATAATCGCGTGAAGAGAATCCCTTTTCATGAGGAAAGTCCATGCTAGCACAGGCTGTGATGCCTGTAGTGTTTGTGCTAGGCGAATCCATAAGCCTAGGGACGAGAGATCGTTACGGCAGTTGAAATGGCTAAGTCTTCGGATAGGTCAGAGTAGGCTTGAAAGTGCCACAGTGACGGAGTCTTTCTGGAAACAGAGAGAGTGGAACGCGGTAAACCCCTCAAGCTAGCAACCCAAATTTTGGTCGGGGCATGGAGTGCACGGAAACGAACGTAGTACTCTGACTGCTATTAGCTATATGCTGTTAGCGGTAGACAGATGATTATCGAAGGAAGTGGTCCTAGTCACTTCTGGAACAAAACATGGCTTATAGAAAATTGCATATAGGTTGGGGCTGAGAACTTTTTCTCAACCTCATTTTTTAAAGTGTACAAAAGAAAGGTCTTACAAGACTGTAAAATGAAAAAAGAATTTAATTTAATCGCAACTGCTGCAGCGGGGCTTGAGGCTGTCGTTGGACGTGAGGTGCGAGAGTTAGGCTATGATTGCCATGTTGAAAACGGCCGTGTCCGTTTTCAAGGAGATGTGAAGGCAATCATCGAGACCAATCTGTGGCTTCGCGCAGCGGATCGCATCAAGATCGTAGTAGGGAGTTTTCCAGCTAAGACCTTTGAAGAGCTTTTTCAGGGCGTTTTTGCTCTAGATTGGGAAAACTATCTTCCGCTTGGAGCACGGTTCCCTATCTCAAAGGCCAAATGTGTCAAGTCTATACTTCATAACGAGCCTAGTGTTCAGGCTATTTCCAAGAAGGCAGTTGTCAAGAAATTACAAAAACACTATGCTCGTCCAGAAGGTGTACCTTTGATGGAGACTGGTCCTGAGTTTAAGATCGAGGTGTCCATCCTTAAAGATGTAGCAACTGTCATGATTGACACGACAGGTTCTAGCCTTTTTAAACGTGGTTATCGTACGGAAAAGGGTGGAGCTCCTATCAAGGAAAACATGGCAGCAGCCATTTTACAACTCTCTAACTGGTATCCAGACAAGCCTTTAATTGATCCGACCTGTGGTTCAGGAACTTTCTGTATCGAGGCGGCTATGATTGCTAGAAAGATGGCCCCTGGGCTTCGCCGTTCCTTTGCTTTTGAGGAATGGAATTGGGTTAGCGATCGATTAATCCAAGAAGTTCGCACAGAGGCGGCTAAGAAAATCGATCGTGAGATAGAATTGGATATTATGGGCTGTGATATTGATGCTCGCATGGTGGAGATTGCCAAGACAAATGCTCAAGCAGCAGGCGTCGCAGGTGATATCACCTTTAAGCAAATGCGGGTACAGGATTTGCGCTCAGACAAGGTAAATGGTGTCATCATTTCCAATCCACCATATGGTGAACGTTTGTCAGATGATGCAGGAGTCACCAAGCTCTATGCTGAGATGGGACAAGTCTTTGCACCACTGAAAACCTGGAGCAAATTTATCCTGACGAGTGACGAAGCTTTTGAAAGTAAGTACGGAAGTCCAGCGGATAAAAAGCGCAAACTTTATAACGGAACCTTAAAAGTGGATTTGTATCAATACTTTGGTCAGCGTGTGAAGCGCCAAGAGGTAAAGTAGAAAGGAAGACAGATGAGTAAAAAAAGACACAATCGTCATAAAAAAGAGCATCAAGAGTCCAAATTTGATTTTGACGAGGCGAAAGATCTGACAGTTGGTCAAGTCATCCGTAAAAATGAAGAAGTTGAAGCTGGAGTATTGCCTGAGGACAATATCTTGGATAAATACATCAAACAGCACCGCGAGGAAATCGAGGCGGACAAGTTTGAAACACGTCAATTTAAAAAAGAAGAACTACAGGAAGCTCAGGCTCAAGAAGAATTGACGACACAGGAAGTCTCAGAAATCACTGAAGAGTCGGCACCAATCATAGAGGAACCCGAGACAGTTTCAGAAGAAACGGTGTCAGACTCAGTGGAAACTACAAGCTCGGATGTGATTTTGCCTCCTTTGGGAGAAGAAAATCAAGACTTGGAACCGCTTGTGTTGGAAAAGCAAACGCCAGCAGAGGTTGCTGATGAGAAAGAAGAGGAAGAGACGGCTCTACTTTCACGCTCAGCTCAGGCAGAATCAGAAACAGTTTCTAATTCTAAAAAGAAGCGCGTGTTTGTTATCGGTTCAGCCTTGGCAGCAGCCCTTATCTTGGCAGGTAGTTACTATATCTATCGTCAAGTAAATCGCTCCAACCAAGCCATCCAGTCTTCCCAGTCTTCTTCTAGTAATCAAGAAACACAAACAGCCCTACAAGAGTTTAATGCCCTCTACGATGCCTTTTATACGGATGCTAATAAAACAGCCTTGAAAAATAGTCAGTTTGACAAGTTGGACCGACTCAAGGCTCAACTAGATAAACTCGAAGGTAGCCGAGAGCACACTCTGGCCAAGTCTAAGTATGATAGTTTAGAAGCTCAAATCAAGGCTGTGCAAGAAGTGAATAATCAGTTTGAAACTCCAGCAATTACCGACGGTGTCTTGGATACCAATGCAAAGGTCAAGGCAGATGCTAAATTTACAGAAATTAAAATAGGAAATACAGAGCTAGATAAACTGTTAGATAAGGCCATTAGCCTTGGTAAGAGCCAGCAAACAAGCGCCTCTAGTTCAAGTTCAAGTAGCAGTAGTCAGGAAAGTTCAAGTACAACGACTGATAGCAGTACGAGCAGTTCGTCTGCTTCATCAAGTTCAGCACCTGCCAGCAGACCAGAAAGTGGAGGTTTGTCTAGCGATGGTGTCAATCTTCAAAGAAGTGCTAGTCGTGTACCGTACAACCAATCCGCTGTAGACGATAGCAACAACCCTGCCTGGAATTTTGCCGATGGTGTTTTGGAACAAATCCTAGCAACATCACGTGCTCGTGGCTATATCACTGGTAATCAATATATCCTAGAACGTGTCAATATCGTAAACGGAAATGGTTATTACAACCTCTATAAACCAGATGGAACCTATCTCTTCACCCTCAACTGTAAGACTGGATACTTTGTCGGTAATGGAGCTGGTCACGCAGATGACTTGGACTACTAGGAGTCCGTTACAAAATTCTTTCCTTTCATAGGTAAAAATGATAAAATAAAACATATTAAACAAGAGGAGTGTCACATGACAAAAGCTAACTTTGGTGTCGTTGGTATGGCCGTAATGGGTCGTAACCTTGCCCTAAATATCGAATCTCGTGGCTATACAGTTGCCATTTACAACCGTAGTAAAGAAAAAACAGAAGACGTGATTGCTTGCCATCCAGAAAAGAACTTTGTGCCAAGCTATGACGTTGAAAGCTTTGTAAACTCAATCGAAAAACCTCGTCGTATCATGCTCATGGTTCAAGCTGGACCTGGTACAGATGCAACTATCCAAGCCCTTCTTCCACACCTTGACAAGGGTGATATCTTGATAGATGGAGGAAACACTTTCTATAAAGATACCATCCGTCGTAATGAAGAACTAGCAAACTCAGGTATCAACTTTATCGGTACTGGAGTTTCTGGTGGTGAAAAAGGTGCCCTTGAAGGTCCTTCTATCATGCCTGGTGGCCAAAAAGAAGCCTACGAATTGGTTGCTGATGTTCTTGAAGAAATCTCAGCTAAAGCACCAGAAGATGGCAAGCCATGTGTGACTTACATCGGTCCTGATGGAGCTGGTCACTATGTGAAAATGGTCCACAACGGTATTGAGTACGGTGACATGCAATTGATCGCAGAAAGCTATGACCTCATGCAACACTTGCTCGGTCTTTCTGCAGAAGATATGGCTGAAATCTTTACTGAGTGGAATAAGGGTGAATTGGACAGCTATTTGATTGAAATCACAGCTGATATCTTGAGCCGCAAAGACGATGAAGGTCAAGATGGACCAATCGTAGACTACATCCTGGATGCTGCAGGAAACAAAGGAACTGGTAAATGGACTAGCCAATCAGCACTTGACCTTGGTGTGCCATTGTCACTAATTACTGAGTCAGTATTTGCCCGCTATATCTCTACATACAAAGAAGAGCGTGTACATGCTAGCAAGGTGCTACCAAAACCAGCTGCCTTCAAGTTTGAAGGGAACAAGGCTGAGTTGATTGAAAAAATCCGTCAAGCCCTTTACTTCTCAAAAATCATCTCATACGCACAAGGTTTTGCTCAATTGCGTGTGGCTTCTAAAGAAAATAACTGGAACTTGCCATTTGCGGATATCGCATCTATCTGGCGTGATGGCTGTATCATCCGTTCTCGTTTCTTGCAAAAGATCACAGATGCCTACAATCGTGATGCAGACCTTGCCAACCTTCTCTTGGATGAGTACTTCTTGGATGTTACTGCTAAGTACCAACAAGCAGTTCGTGATATCGTAGCTCTTGCGGTTCAAGCTGGTGTACCAGTACCAACCTTCTCAGCAGCTATTACTTACTTTGATAGCTATCGTTCAGCAGACCTTCCAGCTAACTTGATCCAAGCGCAACGTGACTACTTTGGTGCCCACACTTACCAACGTAAAGACAAAGAAGGAACATTCCACTACTCTTGGTATGACGAAAAATAAGTAGGTCTGCCATGGGGAAACGGATTTTATTACTTGAGAAAGAACGAAATCTCGCTCATTTTCTCAGTCTGGAACTCCAAAAAGAGCAATACCGTGTTGATCTTGTAGAGGAGGGGCAAAAAGCTCTCTCCATGGCTCTCCAGACAGATTATGACTTGATTTTACTGAATGCTCGTCTGGGGGATATGACGGCCCAGGATTTTGCAGAGAGGCTGAGTCGGACAAAACCAGCCTCAGTGATCATGGTCTTGGACCATCGCGAAGAATTGCAAGACCAGATTGAGACAATCCAGCGCTTCGCCGTTTCTTACATCTATAAGCCAGTGATTATTGATCAGCTGGTGGCTCGTATTTCAGCGATTTTCCGAGGTCGGGACTTTATCGACCAACACTGTAGTCAGATGAAGGTCCCAACGTCTTACCGCAATTTGCGTATGGATGTAGAACATCATACCGTTTATCGTGGCGAGGAGATGATTGCTCTGACGCGCCGTGAGTATGACCTTTTGGCCACTCTCATGGGAAGCAAGAAGGTCTTGACTCGTGAGCAGTTGTTGGAAAGTGTTTGGAAGTACGAAAGTGCGACAGAAACTAATATCGTGGATGTTTATATCCGTTATCTACGTAGCAAGCTTGATGTAAAAGGTCAAAAAAGCTACATTAAAACAGTGCGTGGTGTTGGTTACACCATGCAAGAATAGAAAAGCAGTTGCAGTTGTGTAACTGCTTTTTTTGAGGAGTTTCTATATATTGACATACAGTGAAGTCTTTGCTACAATCAGTTGCGGAGGATACTAAAATGAAATTTTTGAAAAAAATAATGCGAGTTGGACTAGCAGTGTTTTTCTTCGGCTTGCTAGCGACAAATACAGTATTGGCGGATACCACAGGTGGACAGTTTGTTGATAAGGACAATAGAAAATACTATATAAAAGATGACCATAAAGCGATCTATTGGCATAAAATAGACGGTAAAATGTACTATTTTGATGATGGAGAAATGGTAGTCGGCTGGCAATACTTAGAAATTCCTGGGACGGGTTATCGTGATGATTTATTTGATAATCGTCCAGTTTTCGAAATTGGCCTTCAATATAAATGGTACTACTTTGATCAAGATGGGGTATTACAAGAATTTGTTGGCTGGCAACAATTAGAGGTTAAAGATTCATTAACTGTTGGTAAAAAATATGGTGAAGGCTTTGAAGGCCCAGAAGTTCTTAAATTAGCAAATTATTACTTTAATGAAGATCATTCTTTAAAGACAGGTTGGCTCTACGATCAATCTAACTGGTACTATCTAGCAAAAACAGGTCATTTAGGAAAAGACTACCTTGGTGGTGAAAGAAGTGCGGGTTGGATAAACGATGATTCGACTTGGTACTACCTAGATCCAACAACTGGTATTATGCAAACTGGTTGGCAATATCTAGGTAATAAGTGGTACTACCTCCGCTCATCGGGAGCTATGGCGACTGGTTGGTATCAGGAAGACTCCACTTGGTATTATCTAGATGCTCAAAATGGAGATATAAAGACAGGCTGGGCTTATGTTGGTAATAAGTGGTACTACCTTCGTTCATCAGGAGCTATGGCAACTGGTTGGATTAAGGATGGTTCGACTTGGTATTACCTAGACCAACCAAATGGTTCTATGAAGACAGGTTGGTTTAAGGTCGGTGGCAAATGGTACTATGCTTATAGCTCAGGCGCTTTAGCAGTTAGTACAAGAGTGGATGGCTACTACGTCAACTATAATGGCGAATGGGTCCAATAATGAAAGAGGCGATTGTGAAGGAAACAATCGCTTTTTTTGTGAAAATATAATAAAATAGATAGGAGAAAATACTACTGTATGAAAAGTAAGACGGTCTTTTCGTCTAGTTGAAGGAAAAAATGACAAAAAAAGTTGGTGTCGGTCAGGCACATAGTAAGATTATTTTAATAGGGGAGCATGCGGTCGTTTACGGTTATCCTGCCATTTCCCTGCCTCTTTTGGAGGTGGAGGTGACTTGTAAGGTAGTTCCTGCAGCGAGTCCTTGGCGTCTCTATGAGGAGGATACCTTGTCCATGGCAGTTTATGCTTCGCTGGAGTATTTGGATATCAAAGAAGCCTGTATTCGCTGTGTGATTGACTCAGCTATTCCTGAAAAACGGGGGATGGGTTCGTCAGCAGCTATCAGCATAGCGGCCATTCGAGCTGTTTTTGACTACTATCAAGCCGACTTGCCTCATGATGTGCTAGAAATCTTGGTCAATCGGGCTGAGATGATTGCCCATATGAATCCTAGTGGTTTGGATGCAAAAACCTGTCTCAGTGACCAACCCATTCGCTTTATTAAAAACGTTGGTTTTACAGAACTTGAGATGAACCTATCCGCTTATTTGGTGATTGCAGATACAGGCGTTTATGGTCATACACGCGAAGCTATCCAAGTGGTTCAAAGTAAGGGCAAGGATGCCTTACCGTTTTTGCATGCCTTGGGAGAATTGACCCAGCAAGCAGAAGATGCGATTAGACGAAAAGATGCTGAAAGACTGGGACAAATCCTCAGTCAAGCGCATTTACATTTAAAAGAAATTGGTGTCAGCAGCCCTGAGGCAGACTCCCTCGTTGAAACGGCTCTGAGCCATGGTGCTCTAGGTGCCAAGATGAGTGGTGGTGGACTTGGGGGCTGTATTATCGCCTTGGTAGCCAATCTGGACCAAGCGCAAGAACTAGCAAAACGATTAGAAGAGAAAGGAGCTGTTCAGACATGGATCGAAAGCCTGTAACAGTACGTTCCTACGCAAATATTGCCATTATCAAATATTGGGGAAAGAAAAAAGAAAAAGAGATGGTTCCCGCTACTAGCAGTATCTCTCTTACTTTGGAAAATATGTACACAGAGACGACTTTGTCGCCTCTACCGACGGATGCGACTGCTGATGCCTTTTATATCAATGGTCAGCTCCAAAATGAGGCTGAGCATGCCAAAATGAGCAAAATCATTGACCGCTACCGTCCAGATGGTGAGGGATTTGTCCGAATTGATACCCAAAACAACATGCCTACTGCGGCTGGCTTGTCATCCAGTTCTAGTGGTTTGTCCGCCTTGGTCAAGGCATGTAATACTTATTTCAAGCTTGGTTTGAATCGGAGCCAGTTGGCGCAGGAGGCTAAGTTTGCCTCAGGTTCTTCCTCCCGCAGTTTTTATGGACCACTGGGTGCCTGGGATAAGGATAGTGGGGAAATTTACCCTGTAGAGACAGACCTGAAACTAGCTATGATTATGTTGGTGCTAGAGGACAAGAAAAAACCAATTTCTAGCCGTGATGGTATGAAACTTTGTGTGGAAACCTCGACGACTTTTGATGACTGGGTGCGTCAGTCTGAGAAGAATTATCAGGATATGCTGGTTTATCTCAAAGAGAATGATTTTGCAAAGGTTGGGGAATTAACGGAGAAAAATGCCCTTGCTATGCACGCTACGACGAAAACAGCATCACCAGCCTTTTCATATCTAACGGATGCGACTTATGAAGCGATGGACTTTGTCCGCCAACTTCGTGAGCAAGGGGAGGCTTGCTACTTTACCATGGATGCTGGTCCCAATGTCAAGGTTCTCTGTCAAGAGGAAGACCTGGAGCATTTGTCCGAAATCTTTGGTCAACGTTACCGCTTGATTGTGTCAAAAACAAAGGATTTGAGCCAAGATGATTGCTGTTAAAACTTGCGGGAAACTCTATTGGGCAGGTGAGTATGCTATTTTAGAGCCAGGGCAGTTAGCCTTGATAAAGGCCATCCCCATCTATATGAAGGCTGAGATTGCTTTTTCTGAGAACTATCGTATCTACTCAGATATGTTTGATTTCGCAGTGGACTTGACGCCAAATCCTGACTACAGCTTGATTCAAGAAACGATTGCTTTGGTGGGAGACTTCCTTGCTGTTCGCGGTCAGACTTTGCGACCTTTTTCCTTGGAAATCCGTGGGAAAATGGAACGGGAAGGCAAAAAGTTCGGTCTGGGTTCTAGTGGTAGCGTCGTTGTCTTGGTGATCAAGGGCTTGCTGGTTCTATATGGTATTACGGTTGATCCGGAACTCTTGTTCAAGCTGGCTAGCGCGGTCTTGCTCAAGCGAGGCGACAATGGTTCTATGGGAGACCTTGCCTGTATTGTGGCAGAAGATTTGGTTCTCTACAAGTCATTTGATCGAAAGAAGATAGCTGCTTGTTTGAAAGAAGAAAGCTTGGCAACAGTTTTGGAGCGTGATTGGGGCTTTTCTATCTCACACGTACAACCTGCCCTAGAATGTGATTTCCTAGTGGGATGGACCAAGGAAGTAGCTGTATCGAGTCAAATGGTCAAGCAAATCAAGCAAAACATCAATCAGAATTTTTTAAGTTCCTCAAAAGCAACGGTGTCTGCTTTGGTAGAAGCCCTGAAGCATGGGAATGCAGAAAAAATTATCGAGCAGCTGGAAACAGCCAGCCAGCTTTTAGAAGGTTTGAGCCCAGATATTTACACACCTTCGCTGAGACAGCTGAAAGAAGCCAGTCAAGATTTGCAGGCTGTTGCCAAGAGTAGTGGGGCTGGTGGTGGTGACTGTGGCATTGCCTTGAGTTTTGATGAGCAATCAACTGAAACCATAAAAAATCGCTGGGCCGATCTGGGGATTGAGCTCTTATACCAAGAAAGGATAGGACATGACGACAAATCGTAAGGATGAGCATATCCGCTATGCCCTTGAGCAGAAAAGTTCCTATAATAGCTTTGATGAGGTGGAGTTGATTCATTCTTCCCTGCCTCTTTATGACCTGGATGAGATTGATTTATCTACAGAGTTTGCAGGTCGAAAGTGGGACTTTCCTTTTTATATCAATGCCATGACGGGTGGAAGCGATAAGGGGAGAGAAATCAATCAAAAACTGGCTCAGGTGGCAGAAGCATGTGGGATTTTGTTTGTGACGGGCTCTTATAGTGCAGCCCTCAAAGATCCAACAGATGACTCTTTTTCTGTCAAGTCTAGCCATCCAAAGCTCCTCCTTGGTACTAATATTGGATTGGACAAGCCTATCGAGTTGGGACTTCAGACTGTAGAAGCGATGAATCCTCTCCTCCTGCAAGTGCATGTCAATGTCATGCAGGAATTGCTCATGCCTGAGGGAGAAAGAAAGTTTCGAAGCTGGCAATCGCATCTAGCGGATTATAGCAAGCAAATCCCCGTTCCTATTGTCCTAAAGGAAGTGGGCTTTGGAATGGATGTGAAGACCATCGAAAGAGCCTATGAACTGGGTGTTCGAACCGTTGACCTGTCAGGTCGTGGTGGCACCAGCTTTGCCTATATCGAAAACCGTCGTAGTGGCCAGCGTGATTATCTCAATCAATGGGGCCAGTCTACTATGCAAGCCCTTCTCAATGCCCAGGACTGGAAAGACAAGGTCGAACTCTTGGTCAGTGGTGGGGTTCGTCATCCACTAGATATGATTAAGTGTATGGTTTTTGGAGCCAAGGCTGTAGGACTGTCACGGACAGTTCTCGAGTTGGTTGAAACATACTCAGTCGAGGAAGTGATTAGCATCATCCAAGGATGGAAAGACGATCTGGGCTTGATCATGTGTGCCCTTAACTGTGCCACTATAGCGGATCTGCAAAGCGTAGACTATATTCTTTATGGAAAACTAAAAGAAGCAAAAGATCAGATGTAGAGAGGTCGGGACAAGAATCCCGCCCTTTTTTGTAGCCTTTTGTCAACTGTAGTGGTCTGAAAGAACCTAGCTTCTACGAATGATTTCGGTCCCACCGCCTTTTTCCATCCTCAGACCGAGGTGACTTTTTTGAATTGTGATAAAATAGAAGGGAGAGGATGCGTCTATGAAAAAATTTCAAATCTTTTTATTTATTGAAGCTTGTCTTTTGACGGGAGCTCTGATTTTGATGGTATCAGAGCATTTTTCGCGTTTTCTACTGATTTTATTCCTCTTTCTTCTCCTGATACGCTATTATGCAGGCAAAGAGGGCAACAACTTTCTCCTCCTTGTAGCGACTATTCTTTTCTTTTTCATCGTCATGCTCAATCCCTTTGTGATTTTAGCTATCTTTGTAGCGGTCATATACAGCCTCTTTCTTCTCTATCCAATGATGAATCAAGAAAGAGAGGAGACCGATTTGGTCTTTGAAGAGGTGGTGACGGTTAAAAATGAAAAGAATCGTTGGTTTGGCAATCTCCATCATTTCTCTAGTCACCAGACCTGCCAGTTTGATGATATCAATCTCTTTCGCCTCATGGGCAAGGATACCATTCATCTAGAAAGAGTCATCCTAACCAATCATGACAATGTCATTATCCTTAGAAAGATGGTCGGAATGACTAGAATTATCGTACCTGTAGATGTGGAAATCAGCCTCAGTGTTAACTGTCTTTATGGAGATCTTACCTTCCTCCATCAACCTAAGAGATCCCTCCGCAATGAACACTATCATCAGGAAACCAGAGACTACCTCAAGAGTAACAAGAGCGTCAAGATTTTCCTAACTACTATGGTTGGCGATGTGGAGGTGGTCAGAGGATGAAAAAGCAATCTTATCTGTTAATCGGCCTGACTTCTTTCCTCTTTATCCTCTTTTTGACTAATAGTTTACTTGATATTTTTGAACTAGACTGGTCCTATTTGCTACAGGATATCGAGAAAACAGAGAAACTCATCTTCTTGATCTTGGTCTTTAGCCTTTCCATGACCTTCTTTTTTGTCCTCTTTTGGCGCGTGATAGAAGAAGTCTCTCGCAGAAAAATGCAAGTTAATCTCAAGCGACTGCTGGCAGGAAAAGAGGTAATTTCCTTTGCAGATCCAGACTTGGACGCCAGTTTTAAGTCCTTGTCTGGCAAGCTCAACCTCTTGACAGAAGCTGTTCAAAAAGCTGAAAATCAAGGCCTGGTCAGGGAAGAAGAAATCATCGAGAAAGAAAGAAAGCGGATTGCACGTGACCTGCACGATACAGTTAGTCAGGAGTTGTTTGCGGCCCATATGATTTTATCAGGTGTCAGTCAGCAGGTTTTGAAGCTGGATAGAGAAAAGATGCAGACCCAGTTGCAAAGTGTCGCAGCTATTCTCGAAACAGCCCAGAAAGATTTGCGGGTTTTGCTCCTACATTTGCGACCTGTTGAGTTGGAAGAGAAGAGTTTGGTTGAGGGGATTCAAATCCTCTTAAAAGAGCTTGAGGACAAGAGTGATCTCAAGGTTAGTCTCAAGCAGAATGTGTCTAAATTGCCCAAGAAGATTGAAGAACATATCTTCCGTATTTTGCAGGAGTTGCTCAGCAATACCCTACGCCATGCTCAGGCATCTTGCCTAGATGTCTACCTCTATCAGACAGATGTTGAATTGCAGCTGAAAGTGGTGGACAATGGAATTGGTTTCCAGTTAGGGAGTTTAGACGACTTGAGTTATGGACTGCGAAACATCAAGGAGCGAGTCGAAGATATGGCAGGAACGGTTCAACTTTTGACAGCTCCCAAGCAAGGACTGGCGGTTGATATTCGTATTCCCCTGTTAGATAAGGAATCATAAAGGAGTAGAGATGAAAATTTTACTGGTAGATGACCATGAAATGGTCCGATTGGGCTTGAAAAGCTATTTTGACCTCCAAGACGATGTAGAAGTTGTGGGCGAGGCTGCCAATGGGGCTCAAGGTATTGAGTTGGCCTTGGAACTGCGTCCAGATGTCATTGTCATGGATATCGTCATGCCTGAGATGAATGGGATTGATGCTACCTTAGCCATCCTCAAAGAATGGCCTGAAGCCAAGATTTTGATTGTCACCTCTTACTTGGACAATGAAAAAATCATGCCGGTCTTGAATGCTGGTGCCAAAGGATATATGCTCAAGACTTCTAGTGCAGACGAACTACTTCATGCAGTTCGTAAGGTGGCAGCGGGCGAGCTTGCTATTGAACAAGAGGTCAGCAAGAAGGTCGAATACCACCGCAATCATATGGAACTTCATGAGGATCTGACTGCGCGTGAGCGAGACGTGCTCCAACTCATTGCCAAGGGCTATGAAAATCAACGCATTGCAGATGAACTCTTTATCTCTCTCAAGACGGTCAAGACCCATGTGTCCAATATCCTTGCCAAACTTGAGGTCAGCGATCGCACCCAGGCAGCGGTCTACGCCTTTCAGCACCACTTGGTAGGGCAGGAGGACTTTTAGATGAGTCTTGCAGATTTACTTGAGGAGCTAGAAGCAGCAAAAGACCCTGAGAAAGCAGGCTCTATGGAAACCTATATGCGTCATCAATTTCCCTTTCTAGGCATTGCAGGTCCTGAAAGAAATGCACTCTATAAAAAGTATTTTCTAGAAGCGAAAAAAACAAAGATCATCGATTGGGAGTTTGTGGACACTTGCTGGGAAAAGGAACCTAGAGAATACCAATATGTGGCTGCCAACTATTTGAAAGCCATGCAGTCTTATCTAACGAAGGACGATTTGCCTAAGCTTGAGCGCCTAGTCGTGACCAAGTCTTGGTGGGACACGGTAGATATCTTAGATCGAGTAGTAGGGAGTTTGGTGGCCGACCATACGGAACTTGAAGAAGTGATTTTAAAATGGAGCCTATCAGACAATATCTGGTTGAGACGCGTCGCTATTGACCACCAGTTGTTAAGAAAAGAGAAAACGGATGTTCAATTAATGGAAAAGATCCTGCTCAATAATCTGAACCAGTCAGAATTTTTTATCAACAAAGCCATCGGCTGGGCTCTAAGAGACTACTCCAAAACCAATCCGGAATGGGTAGAAAGCTTCATCGAAAAAAATAAGGAAAGAATGGCTGAACTCAGTATCAAGGAAGCCAGCAAGTACCTTTAGCATCATTGAAAAGCGTATTCATTACTTGAAAAAAGTCACCTGTTTATGTTATAATAGACTGTATTTAAAAAATTTTAAGGAGAAATGACAGAATGTCTGTATCATTTGAAAACAAAGAAACAAACCGTGGTGTCTTGACTTTCACTATCTCTCAAGACCAAATCAAACCAGAAGTGGACCGTGTATTTAACTCAGTAAAGAAAACTCTTAACGTTCCAGGTTTCCGTAAAGGCCACCTTCCACGTCCTATCTTTGATAAAAAATTTGGTGAAGAAACACTTTACCAAGATGTGTTGAACGCTCTTTTGCCAAATGCTTATGAGGCAGCTGTAAAAGAAGCTGGTCTTGAAGTAGTTGCACAACCAAAAATTGACGTGACTTCAATGGAAAAAGGTCAAGACTGGGTCATCACTGCTGAAGTCGTGACAAAACCTGAAGTAAAATTGGGTGACTACAAAAACCTTGAAGTATCAGTAGATGTAGAAAAAGAAGTAACAGACGCTGACGTTGAAGAACGTATCGAACGCGAACGCAACAACTTGGCTGAATTGGTTATCAAGGAAGCTGCTGCTGAAAATGGCGATACTGTTGTCATTGACTTCGTTGGTTCTATCGACGGTGTTGAGTTCGACGGTGGAAAAGGTGAAAACTTCTCACTTGGACTAGGTTCAGGTCAATTCATCCCTGGTTTCGAAGACCAATTGGTTGGACACTCAGCTGGCGAAACTGTTGACGTTATCGTAACATTCCCAGAAGACTACCAAGCAGAAGATCTTGCAGGTAAAGAAGCTAAATTCGTGACAACTATCCACGAAGTAAAAGCAAAAGAAGTTCCAGCTCTTGACGATGAACTTGCAAAAGACATTGACGAAGAAGTGGAAACACTTGCTGAATTGAAAGAAAAATACCGCAAAGAATTGACTGCTGCGAAAGAAGAAGCATACAAAGATGCCGTTGAAGGCGCAGCAATTGATAAAGCTGTAGAAAACGCTGAAATCGTAGAACTTCCAGAAGAAATGATCCACGAAGAAGTTCACCGTTCAGTAAACGAATTCCTTGGAAACTTGCAACGTCAAGGTATCAATCCTGACATGTACTTCCAAATCACTGGAACTACTCAAGAAGACCTTCACAAACAATACGAAGCAGAAGCTGAGTCACGTACGAAGACTAACCTTGTAATCGAAGCAGTTGCCAAAGCTGAAGGATTTGACGCTACTGAAGAAGAAATCCAAAAAGAAATCGAACAATTGGCTGCAACTTACAACATGGAAGTTGCACAAGTTCAAAACTTGCTTTCAGCTGATATGTTGAAACACGATATCGCAATCAAAAAAGCTGTTGAATTGATCACAAGCACTGCAACAGTAAAATAATCTTGAAAGAGAAAAAGCCCACCTGACTAGGTGGGTTTTCTGATACTCTATTTTCCAAAAATCTCTTTGAGGTCTGCATCTGTAATCCCGATCATTGCTGGGATGCTAGACCAGTTTTCCTCAGTGAGGATGTAGGATAGAGGAGAATTCTCATGATTTGTCGTTTCGCTAGGGGCTGGGTTGGTTTGGTCAGTCTTTTCTATCAGGTCCTGAAAACGCTCAATCAGATAGGTCTTGCGGGCAGTCCCGATATGCTTGACTGCATAGTCAAAGGCCTGTAATTCACCAAGAAGGATAAGCTTGCTCTTGGCCCGTGTGATAGCTGTGTAGATGAGATTGCGTTCCAGCATGCGCTTGCTAGCACTAGTGATGGGCAGGATGACAACAGGAAACTCACTTCCCTGCGACTTATGAATACTCATGGCATAGGCTAGTCGAATCTTGTACCATTCGTTTCGTGGGTAGATGACCTCATTGCCATCAAAATCAATGAAAATCTCGTCTTGTTTGGACTCGGTGTATTTTCCAGGAATCAGGTCTGTGATGTAGCCTAGGTCTCCGTTAAAGACATTGACTTCGGCATCGTTGACTAGGTGAATAACCTTGTCCCCTGTTCGATAGTGACACTGAGTTGCTTCAAAGCTAACTTGCCCCTTTTGAAGAGGATTGAGCAGTTCTTGCATGAGTTGGTTGATGGTATCAATACCAGCAGTTCCTCGATACATGGGCGCTAGCACCTGAATATCACGAGCAGCAATGCCACTTCTGAGGGCAGCACCAAGAATTTTCTCAATGGTAGCTGGGATATGACCACTAGCAATTTCAAAGTAGGAGCGGTCTGCCTTTTTCTGAGTAAAGTCAGCTGGCAAGACTCCCTGTCGAATCTGACTAGCCAAGGTGACGATAGTTGATTCTTCACTCTGACGGTAAATCCGTTCCAAGCGTGTCTGCGGAATCAGTGGTATCTGGAGCAGATCAGCTAAGACTTGTCCAGGACTGACAGAAGGTAGCTGGTCGCTATCACCCACGATGAGGATTTTACTGTTAGAAGAGATGTTGGAGAAAAGTTGGTTGGCTAACCAAGTATCTACCATGGAAAACTCATCTACAATGATAAAGTCGGCATCCAGATAATCTTCCAGATGGCTGGTATCATCGTCACCTGTCATCCCCAAGTGGCGGTGTATAGTAGCGCTAGGCAAACCTGTCAATTCATTCATGCGCCGAGCGGCTCGACCAGTTGGTGCAGCGAGAAGAATAGGTAAGTTGCTTTTTTTCCTGAGGTCAAGTCCTTCTAAGAGGGCATAGACAGCGATAATCCCATTGATAACAGTCGTCTTACCTGTACCAGGCCCACCTGTTAGGATAAAGACCTTGTTCTGGATGGCATCGCAGATAGCCTGCTTTTGAATGCTATCATACTCAATACCCAGTTCTTCCTCAACACTAGCGATATGCTTTTGAATGGTTTCTAAATCCTGGCTTTTCTGCTTTCCTTTTTCAAGGATACGAACCAAGTTACTGCGAATGCCTTCTTCGGCGAAAAAGAGGCTGTTATCAAAGATTTTGGTATCAATCTGCTGAACCTTGTCTTCTTCGATGAGGTAGGAGAGTTCTTGGGCAACTTGGCTAGGATCGAGTTCCACGGGACGGGAAGATTCGAGGAGGGTAAGTGTCTGTTCCAGCAAATCTCGGGCTTCCATATAGGTATCGCCCGTATCCATACAACCTTGAAAGAGACTGTGGACAAGGCCAGCACGGAAGCGCTCAGGAGCTTGGCTTTCGATGCCTAGTTCCTCCGCTAGTTGGTCAGCAATGGTAAAGCCCAAGCCCTTGATATCCTCAACCAGTTGGTAGGGATAGTTTTCGACAATATCCAGCGTTTCTTCCTTGTAAAAGTCTTGGATCTGAAAGGCTAGTTTATTGGGAATGCTGTAGTTGGCAAGTTTAGCCAAGACCATCTCTGTCCCATAGTTGAGACGGAGGGTAGAGAGGAAAGCTTCACGATTTTTGGCAGAGAGTCCTGCAATGCTTTCCAGCTTTTCAGGATGCTCCAGAATTTCGTCTATGGTATTTTCACCATAGATATCAACGATTTTTTGGGCCGTTTTGAGCCCAATTCCCTTGAAATGGCTGCTAGAAAAGTATTTGACAAGCCCTTTTCGAGTCGGTTTTGCTCGCTCATAGCGGCTGATTTGCAGCTGTTCCCCATACTTGGAGTGTTGAACGATTTGTCCCCAAAAAGTGTAGTCTTCGCCCTCAATCACGTCCGCAATAGTTCCTGTAACGATGATCTCAAAATCGTCAAAGTCCTCAGCATTGGTATCTTCGATATCTAGGAGGAGGATGCGATAAAAATTACTGGGATTTTCAAAAATAATGCGTTCAATAGTGCCTGAAAAATAAACTTCCATAGGTTTCCTTTTTGATAGAAAAAGAGCTGGGATAGAGCTTTCAGTTAGGCTTTTCTTGGATTTAGGGCTTGGTACAAGATGTTGCCAAGTTGCAATCTAATCCTAAAAGCTAACTCAAAAAGACTATCACAGCATCTGGTTGCTGGTTTTAAAAGATTCCGATACGGTTGAGTGGCCAGAAACGGAATTTGGCTTCTCCTTTGATTTGACTGGCTTTAAAGGTTCCAACATGGCGACTGTCGCTAGAAACCAAACGGTCATCTCCAAGGAGGAGGTACTCACCCTCGGGTACGGTAAAGCTGAAGCTGGTGTTGAAATTTACATCGACAGTAAAGGCTTGAGCTTTCTGGGCTAGACTTCTAAAATACACCCCCTTATCTCCTTCAAAGCCTTTCCCCGAATAGGCGTTTTGCAGTTTATCATTTTTAAACTGTTGGAGGTAGTCTGCTAGGTAAGGTTCGTCAGTTTCTTGATTGTTGATAAAGAGCTTGTCGTTTTCGTAGCGAATAGTATCACCAGGCATGCCGATGACACGTTTAACGATGTCTTTATTTCCATCATCTTCATGGGCAACTACAATGTCAAAGCGATTAATAGGGAGGTGTTTGACGACAAAGAGAATCTCTCCATCAGCTAGGGTCGGATCCATAGAGTGTCCTTCCACACGGACATTGGTCCAGAGAAAGAGACGACTGAGACCGACTAGTATAATGATGAGGAACGTAAGTCCCCACTCTTTTAGAAATGTTTTAAAATAATTCATAATTTACCTTTCCAGAAGTGCTTTGGCTTTTTCAGTATTTTTAAAATGAAGCTTGGCACAGAAATTGAGCCCTTTCATGCCATAGGCTTGAAGGATTTTGCTAGCAACCTTATCAGAAGCAGTTCCTGCGCCACTTGGCAGTTGGTAGCCCAGTTCTCGTCCAAGATTTTCCAAGTTTTCCAAGAAGAGATCACGCGCGATGATAGAGCTAACCGCAACAGCCAGGTATTTTCCCTCGGCTTTTTCTTCTAAGCTAATCTTGTTTGGAAAACGGTTGGCTTCTTGCGCCAAGTACTTGTCATAGTTTTTAGGACTTGTAAAAGCATCAATCACAATTTTTTCTGGCTGGACTCCTTTTTGGAGAAGGAGAAAGATAGCCTGGTTGTGAAGGGCAACCTTTACAGAAACAGCATTGTAACGCTCTCCGATAACTTCGTTGTACTTGCTCGGTGAGAGAAGGAGCGCTTGATGCTGGATTTTTTCCTTGAGGATAGGGGCAATCTGACGAATCTTTTGGTCTGTCAGGGTCTTTGAATCCCCCACACCCAGCTTTCGTAAGAAGTCATGCTGGTCAGGTGTTACAAAGGAGGCCACGACAGCAAGCCCACCAAAGTAGGAACCATTTCCCACCTCATCAGTCCCAATCATAGGAAAATCTTGTCCACTGTTTTCTTGTTGAACTTGGTAACCAAAGAAACTGGCGTATTGCTCAGCCATTTCGCCCTGCAGGAGGACTTTTCCAGAAGTATAAATGGAAACCGTTGCCTGAGGCAGTCGCAAAAAATAGCGAATATAAGGATTTTTACTAGGACTGAGAGCCTTCTGATACTGACTTAAAAAGCTCTGAATTTCCTGTTCATTTGGTGTGAGTGTGATACTTGCCATAGTCTCTATTGTACCACAAAAGCAGGAGAATTGGTAAAAACTGACAAAGTTAGCGAAATTTGGTATAATATCGTGAGGTGAATTTTATGGCAAATCTAAATCGATATAAGTTTACATTCGGGAAAAAAACATTAACCTTGACAACCGAGCATGACAACCTCTTTATGGAGGAAATTGCCAAGGTTGCGACTGAAAAATACCAAGCAATTAAGGAACAAATGCCTGGGGCGGATGATGAAACCATTGCGCTTCTTTTAGCAATTAACAGCCTATCGACGCAGCTTAGTCGTGAGATTGAGTTTGACGATAAGGAGCAGGAGCTTAAAGAACTTCGAAATAAGTTAGTGGCTGTCAAGCAAGAGCAGAGCAAGATTGAGGATTCCCTATGATTTCGATCCTTCTCTTACTGGTTCTAGCTTGGGGTTTTTACATCGGCTACCGTAGAGGTCTGGTGCTGCAAGTTTATTATTTCCTCGTGGCAGTGATTTCAGCCTTTGTTGCTGGGCAGTTTTATAAATCGCTGGGAAATCAATTTCACTTGCTTGTCCCTTATGCCAATCCTCAGGAAGGACAGGGTACCTTTTTCTTCCCCTCAGCCCAACTTTTTCAGCTAGATAAGGTCTTTTATGCGGGTCTGGCCTATCTCCTAGTTTTCGGAATTTGTTACAGTATCGGACGTTTTATCGGTTTGTTCCTACACTTGATTCCAGTTAAAACACTAGGTGGTAAGTGGTTCCGAGTTAGTGCGGGGGCTTTGTCGTTATTGGTAACCTTATTTGTCTTGCAAATGGCTTTGACTATTCTTGCAACTGTACCTATGGCAGCCGTTCAAAATTCACTTGAAAAAAGTATCGTAGCTAAACACATCATCCAAAGTATCCCTTTTACGACAAACTTTATCAAACAACTCTGGGTGACAAATTTAATCGGATAAAAAGGGCGGGATTTTTCCTAGCCCTTTGTTTACAGATTGGACGGTTAGGTCAAAAACCTCTAGTTGCTACGATCTTGTAAACAAATACACAAGGAAAGAATATGAATACAAAAATACTAGAAACCTTAGAATTCAATAAAATCAAAGCCTTGTTTGAACCTCATCTCCTGACAGAACAAGGCCTAGAGGAGCTAAAAGGCTTGGCTCCAACTGCTAAGGTGGATAAGATCAAACAAGCCTTTACAGAGATGGAGGAAATGCAAGCCCTATTTGTGGAGCAGCCTCACTTTACCATCCTAGCGACACGTGAGATTTCAGCTGTCTGCAAGCGTCTGGAGATGGGAGCAGACCTCAATATTGAGGAGTTCCTACTCCTTAAACGGGTCTTACTTGCTAGCAGAGAGTTGCAAAGTTTTTATGCCAATCTTGAAAACGTACGCTTGGAGCAGTTGGCGAGATGGTTTGAAAAACTACATGATTTTCCCCACTTGCAAGGGAGTCTTCAATCCCTAAATGATGCAGGATTTATCGAAAATTTCGCCAGTGAAGAGCTAGCATGCATCCGTCGGAAAATCCATGATAGAGAGAGTCAAGTTCGAGATGTATTGCAAGACTTACTCAAGCAAAAAGCGCAGATGTTGACGGAAGGCATTATCGCTAGCAGAAATGGCCGTCAGGTTTTACCTGTCAAGAACACCTATCGTAACAAGATTGCAGGTGTTGTCCATGATATCTCTGCTAGTGGGAACACGGTCTATATCGAGCCACGTGAGGTGGTCAAGCTGAGCGAAGAAATCGCTAGTTTGCGAGCAGACGAACGCTACGAGATGATTCGTATCCTACAGGAGCTCTCAGAACGCGTCCGCCCTCATGCTGCAGAGATTGCTAATGACGCTTGGATTATCGGCCATTTAGACTTGATTCGTGCCAAGGTGCGTTTCATCCAAGAAAGACAAGCAGTTGTTCCTCAACTTTCAGAGAACCAAGAGATTCAACTCCTTCATGTTCGCCATCCTTTGGTCAAAAATGCAGTGGCAAACGATGTACACTTTGGTAAGGAATTAACGGCTATTGTCATTACAGGTCCCAATACAGGTGGGAAGACCATCATGCTCAAAACCCTTGGCTTGACTCAACTCATGGCCCAGTCAGGCTTGCCCATTTTAGCTGATAAAGGAAGCCGTGTCGGTATTTTCGAGGAAATCTTCGCGGATATTGGGGATGAGCAGTCTATCGAACAAAGCTTGTCTACCTTCTCCAGCCACATGACCAATATCGTAGATATTCTTGGCAAGGTCAATCAGCACTCGCTCTTATTGCTAGATGAGCTCGGGGCTGGTACCGATCCGCAGGAGGGAGCAGCGCTTGCTATGGCTGTTCTGGAGGATCTTCGTCTACGTCAGGTCAAGACCATGGCGACGACCCACTATCCAGAACTTAAGGCTTATGGTATTGAGACAACCTTTGTGCAAAATGCCAGCATGGAGTTTGATACAGCCAGCCTGCGTCCGACCTATCGCTTTATGCAGGGAGTTCCTGGCCGAAGTAATGCCTTTGAAATTGCCAAACGTCTGGGCTTGTCAGATGTCATCGTAGGAGATGCCAGCCAGCAGGTCAACCAAGATAATGATGTCAACCGTATCATTGAACAATTAGAAGAGCAAACGCTTGAAAGTCGCAAACGCTTGGACAATATTCGTGAGGTGGAGCAAGAAAACCTTAAGATGAACCGTGCTCTCAAAAAGCTCTACAACGAACTCAACCGTGAAAAGGAAACTGAGCTCAACAAGGCTCGTGAACATGCTGCCGAGATTGTGGAACTAGCGCTAAGTGAGAGTGACCAGATTCTCAAGAATCTTCACAGCAAGTCTCAACTCAAACCCCACGAAATCATTGAAGCCAAGGCAGAGCTGAAAAAACTGGCTCCTGAAAAAGTGGACTTGTCTAAAAACAAGGTCCTTCAAAAGGCCAAGAAAAAACGAGCTCCAAAGGTGGGAGATGATGTCGTGGTTCTCAGTTATGGGCAACGTGGAACCTTGACCAATCAGATTAAGGACGGCCGTTGGGAAGCCCAAGTCGGTTTGATCAAGATGACCTTGGAAGAGAAAGAATTTGACCTTGTTCAGGCTCAGCAAGAAGCCCCAGTCAAGAAAAAACAAGTCAATGTCGTCAAACGTGCTTCTGGTCGTGGTCCGCAAGCGAGGCTGGATCTCCGAGGCAAACGGTACGAAGAGGCTATGAATGAGCTGGACGCCTTTATCGACCAAGCCCTGCTCAATAACATGGCGCAGGTAGACATTATCCATGGTATCGGTACGGGAGTCATCCGTGAGGGCGTCACCAAATACCTACAAAGAAACAAGCATGTTAAGAGTTTCGGCTATGCTCCACAGAATGCTGGCGGTAGTGGCGCCACCATTGTAACCTTTAAAGGTTAAAAAAAGAGTACGTCTCTTTTTTTGAAAAAGAAGTGAAAATCTATCTTTTTCCAAATAATATATTGACAAAGGCTAACTTTTCTTGTAGAATAATAAAAAATAAAATACCAACACCGAATGAAGTTTAATAGAAGTGGAGAAAGGTTTGTTTTCCATGACTGTAAATGGACGGAACTCTGGAGAGACCGTAAAGGCACCGAAGGGGCAAGGCAGGTAACTGCTCAAACTCTCAGGTAAAAGGACAGAGCTAGGATAGACCGCTTTTTGGCATTTATCTAAGCATTCCAGAGTACATGTATCTTGCATGTGCTCTTTCTTTTGGGGTTGAATGATAGGAGAAGGATATGTTAGAATTGCTAAAAGCGCTTGATGCTTTCGTTTGGGGGCCTCCCCTCTTGATCTTATTGGTCGGAACGGGTATCTATTTGACCATCCGACTAGGCCTTTTGCAGGTTACTCGTCTCCCTAAGTCCTTTCAGTTGATCTTTACCAAGGATAAGGGGCACGGCGATGTGTCGAGCTTTGCTGCTCTCTGTACGGCTCTAGCAGCCACCGTTGGTACGGGAAATATCATCGGGGTCGCAACAGCCATTAAGGTTGGAGGACCAGGGGCCCTCTTTTGGATGTGGATGGCAGCCTTTTTTGGGATGGCGACCAAGTATGCCGAAGGCTTACTTGCCATCAAATACCGTACTAAAGATGCAAATGGAGCTGTAGCTGGAGGACCCATGCATTACATCCTTTTGGGGATGGGAGAAAAGTGGCGTCCACTTGCTATCTTCTTTGCCCTAGCGGGTGTATTGGTAGCTCTTCTAGGGATTGGTACCTTTACCCAAGTCAATTCGATTACAGAATCCATTCAAAATACAGCCCAAGTTGATCCAGCTATCACAGCTCTGATTTTATCCATTTTTGTAGGGATTGCCGTCTTTGGTGGTCTCAAATCCATATCAAAAGTTTCGACAGCAGTGGTTCCTTTTATGGCTATTGTCTATATTTTAGGGACTCTTACAGTTATTCTCTTTAATATCGAGAAAATCCCAGCCACACTTGCCCTCATCTTTACTTCAGCCTTTAGTCCAGCTGCTGCGGTAGGTGGTTTTGCAGGTGCCAGTATTCGGATGGCTATCCAAAATGGTGTGGCGCGGGGAGTCTTTTCTAACGAATCTGGTCTTGGTTCTGCTCCCATTGCAGCGGCTGCAGCTAAGACTAATGAACCTGTCGAGCAAGGCTTGATTTCCATGACAGGAACCTTTATTGATACCCTCATTATCTGTACTCTGACAGGTCTGACAATCTTGGTAACTGGTGTTTGGAGTGGTGATTTGAATGGAGTTGCCTTGACCCAGTCAGCCTTTTCAACAGTTTTTTCACACTTTGGACCTGCTCTTTTGACCATCTTCCTTGTGCTCTTTGCCTTTACGACGATCCTCGGATGGAACTATTACGGAGAGCGCTGTTTTGAGTTTCTCTTTGGTGTTCGTTTTATCTGGCTCTATCGTGTAGTCTTTGTAGTCATGGTCTTGTTGGGAGGATTTATCGAGTTGGATATGGTTTGGATTATCGCAGATATCGTCAACGCCTTGATGGCTCTGCCAAACTTGATTGCCCTCTTGGTCTTGTCGCCAGTCGTCATTGCTGAGACTAAAAAGTATTTTAAACACTAACCCAATCACACTTTTAGTGTGATTTTTTCATTTCATAGACATTTCCTATCAAGGCGATTGAAAATATATATTATCCAAGGGGGAAATTCTATGATAGACTAAATGACAATAAAATGAAAAGAGGTTTCTTATGACAACATTTACCATCCACACAGTAGAATCAGCACCAGCAGAAGTGAAAGAAGTTCTTGAAACAGTACAAAAAGATAACAATGGCTATATTCCCAACCTAATCGGTCTCTTGGCTAACGCTCCTACCGCGCTTGAAGCCTACCGAACTGTCGGAGCCATCAACCGTCGCAATAGCTTAACACCAGTAGAGCGTGAAGTAGTGCAAATCACGGCAGCCGTAACCAATGGTTGCGCTTTCTGCGTGGCTGGACATACTGCCTTTTCAATCAAACAAATCCAGATGAATGATGATCTTCTCCAAGCCCTTCGCAACCGCACTCCGATTGAAACAGATCCAAAACTAGATACTCTAGCTAAGTTTACCTTGGCGGTCATCAATACCAAAGGGCGTGTAGGAGATGAAGCCTTGGCTGAATTTTTGCAAGCTGGTTACACGCAACAAAATGCCTTGGACGTGGTTCTCGGTGTTAGTCTTGCCAGTCTTTGTAACTATGCAAACAACCTAGCTAATACGCCTATTAACCCAGAATTGCAACCTTATGCCTAGTTCGAATCAGAAAGAAAAAATGAAGACTGAGCAATCCAGTCTTCATTTTTCTATGCTATTTTAAGCGCTTTTATGCTATACTAATAATAACATGATTATTGGAGGCTCGGATGAAAAAGCTCCCCTTAGTATTCTCTGGCTGTTTATTAGGTTTAGCAGGTGCAGGAAATCTGATTGCAGATACTTTGCCTGTTCTGTCGCATTTATTGAGTCTGACTGGTCTAGTGTTGTGGATTTTCTTTCTTGTTGTTCATCTTTTTAATTGGGAAGAAACCAAGCAAGAATTGACCAAGCCCCCTCTTTT
>CAUVUZ010000012.1:0-29602 GCA_963555095.1 uncultured Streptococcus sp.
AAGTATTCTTGATGGACGAGCCTTTGTCAAACTTGGATGCCAAACTTCGTGTATCTATGCGTGCTGAAATTGCGAAAATCCACCGTCGTATCGGAGCTACAACTATCTACGTAACCCACGACCAAACAGAAGCGATGACACTTGCAGACCGTATCGTTATCATGTCAGCAACTAAGAACCCTGCTGGTACAGGTACTATCGGACGTGTAGAACAAATCGGAACTCCTCAAGAAGTTTACAAAAACCCAGTTAACAAATTCGTAGCAGGATTCATCGGAAGCCCAGCTATGAACTTCATCAATGTGAAATTAGAAGGCAACGAAATTGTTTCTGACGGTTTCCGCTTGAAAGTTCCAGAAGGTGCTTTGAAAGTTCTTCGTGAAAAAGGCTATGAAGGTAAAGAATTGATCTTCGGTATTCGTCCTGAAGATGTGAATGCAGAACCTGCTTTCCTTGAAACATTCCCAGAATCAGTTGTCAAAGCAACAATCTCTGTATCAGAATTGCTTGGTTCAGAATCTCACCTTTACTGCCAAGTTGGTAAAGACGAATTTGTTGCCAAAGTGGATGCTCGTGACTACTTGCAAACAGGTGCAACAGTTGAACTCGGATTTGACTTGAACAAAGCACACTTCTTCGACGTAGAAACCGAGAAAACAGTTTACTAAGATAAATAAAATAACAAAGCACTGCAGAGTCTCTCTTGCAGTGTTTTTTCTTTTAATTGCTTAGGCTAGGCATGAAAACAGGCTTTTCTAGTTTTAATATTCTTAAAAAAGTGATAAAATGGTAGGAAGAATTGGAGAGAATAAATGCCGAAAGAAGTGAATTTGACGGGCGATCAGGTTGTCGCTTTAACGCAAAAATATTTATCGAAAGAAGATGTTGCTTTTGTACATAAAGCCTTGGTTTACGCAGTTGAATGCCATAGTGGTCAATATCGTAAATCTGGCGAGCCCTATATTATTCATCCCATTCAGGTGGCAGGGATTTTAGCCAAGCTCAAGCTAGATGCCGTGACAGTTGCCTGTGGTTTTTTGCATGACGTGGTTGAAGATACGGATGCGACACTGGATGATTTAGAGCAAGAGTTTGGTCACGATGTTCGCATTATTGTTGATGGGGTGACTAAGCTTGGTAAGGTCGAGTACAAATCAATCGAGGAGCAATTAGCGGAAAATCACCGCAAGATGCTCATGGCCATGTCTGAGGATATCCGTGTTATCTTGGTCAAACTATCTGACCGCTTGCATAACATGAGAACGCTCAACCACCTACGAAAGGACAAGCAGGAACGCATTTCCAGAGAAACCATGGAAATCTATGCTCCACTTGCTCATCGTCTGGGGATTTCCAGCGTTAAGTGGGAGTTGGAAGACTTGTCCTTCCGCTATCTCAATCCAACTGAGTTTTACAAGATTACTCACATGATGAAGGAAAAACGCAGAGAGCGTGAGGCTTTGGTCGATGAAGTAGTAACCAAGTTGGAGGAGTACACTTCCGAACGCAATCTAAAAGGGAAAATCTATGGCCGTCCCAAGCATATCTATTCAATCTATCGCAAGATGCAGGATAAGAAGAAACGCTTCGAGGAAATCTATGACCTGATTGCCATTCGTTGTATTTTAGAGACTCATAGTGATGTCTATGCCATGCTTGGCTATGTGCATGAGCTTTGGAAACCAATGCCTGGGCGTTTTAAAGATTATATCGCTAACCGTAAGGCCAATGGTTACCAGTCTATCCATACGACTGTCTATGGACCAAAAGGACCGATTGAATTCCAGATTCGTACTAAGGAAATGCACGAAGTTGCTGAGTACGGGGTTGCGGCTCACTGGGCTTATAAGAAAGGAATCAAAGGTCAGGTCAACAGCAAAGAGTCTGCGATTGGTATGAACTGGATCAAGGAAATGATGGAATTACAGGACCAGGCTGACGATGCCAAGGAATTTGTCGAGTCCGTTAAGGAAGAGTATCTGGCGGAGGAGATTTACGTCTTTACTCCAGATGGTGCAGTTCGCTCCCTTCCAAAAGATTCAGGCCCGATCGACTTTGCCTATGAAATCCATACCAAAGTCGGTGAAAAAGCGACTGGTGCCAAGGTCAATGGCCGTATGGTTCCTCTGACAACCAAGCTCAAAACTGGGGATCAGGTCGAAATTGTAACCAACCCTAATTCTTTTGGCCCGAGTCGTGACTGGCTCAACATGGTCAAGACCAGCAAGGCGCGCAACAAGATTCGTCAGTTCTTTAAAAACCAAGACAAGGAATTGTCTGTTAATAAGGGACGCGAACTGCTGATTAATCAGCTTCAAGAGAATGGCTATGTGGCTAATAAGTATATGGACAAGCGGCACATGGACCAAGTCCTTCAAAAGACCAGCTACAAGACAGAAGACTCCCTCTTTGCTGCTATTGGTTTTGGAGAAATCAGTGCTACTACCGTCTTTAACCGTCTGACTGAAAAGGAACGCCGTGAGGAGGAACGTGCCAAAGCTAGGGCAGAGGCTGATGAGTTAGTTAAGGGTGGCGAGGTTAAGGTTGAGAATAAGGAGAAGCTCAAGGTTAAGCATGAGGGCGGTGTGGTCATTGAAGGCGCCTCAGGTCTCCTAGTTCGGATTGCTAAGTGTTGTAATCCAGTGCCGGGTGACAACATTGTCGGCTACATCACCAAGGGGCGTGGTGTGGCTATTCACCGTGTGGACTGTATGAACCTTCGCGCCCAAGAAAACTACGAACAACGCCTCCTTGATGTGGAATGGGAAGATCAATACTCAAGCAAGGAATATATTGCCCACATCGATATCTACGGCCTCAACCGTACAGGTCTCTTAAATGATGTTCTGCAAGTTCTTTCCAACACAGCTAAGAATATCTCAACCGTTAACGCCCAACCAACCAAGGATATGAAATTTGCTAATATCCATGTCTCCTTTGGTATTTCCAACCTCTCTACACTGACCACAGTCGTGGATAAGATTAAGAGTGTGCCAGAGGTCTACTCTGTTAAACGAACCAACGGCTAATTGTCCTAGCTCTTACTAGAAAGGCTATTATGAAAATCATTATTCAACGGGTTAGAAAAGCCCAAGTGAGTATCGAAGGTCAGGTTCAGGGGAAAATCAATCAGGGGCTCTTATTACTGGTCGGTGTTGGCCCAGAGGACCAAGAGGAAGATTTGGACTATGCTGTCCGAAAGCTTGTCAATATGCGGATTTTTTCAGATGCAGAAGGCAAGATGAATCTGTCTATTAAGGATATTGAGGGGGAAATCCTTTCTATTTCTCAGTTTACCCTCTTTGCAGATACTAAGAAGGGCAATCGTCCAGCTTTTACAGGTGCAGCCAATCCGGATATGGCAGCTGCCTTCTATGACGCTTTCAATCAAAAACTGGCTCAGGAAGTACCTGTTCAGACAGGTATCTTTGGAGCGGATATGCAGGTGGAGCTGGTCAATGACGGACCGGTCACCATCATTCTTGATACTAAAAATAGATAAGAAAACCAAGCCAGTCGGCTTGGTTTTTGCTTATAAACACTTCCAGAAAGAAATGTGTTTGTCGTAAAAGTCTGGATAGTTTTCTCTTAGGTAGTTAGCCGTCAGATAATAAAAAGTAGAATGGCAAGAAGTGACGATTGGCATAAGAGAGGAAAATCGCTGAGAACTAGTGAAGGCTAAAAGGACAAATAATAGAAAGTCAATGGTGAGAACCCCTAAATAGTAGAAGCGAATCTTTTTATTGATTTGAGGATAAATCTCAGGGAAATGATGTTTGAGTCGGAAGACCAAGCGAAATAGCAGTAATCCCTGAACAAGGATGAAAATAAAGCCAGAGAGTAGCATCCACTCTACAGAGGGATCGGTTTTGGAGATAAAAATTGCTAATAGTAGCAAATCACTGAGTGCAATGGTTGCAAAATGGATTCTAAAGAGCTTTTTCATAAGATGACCTCCCTCTTTCCTCTAACTTCATTCTACACCAAAAGAATGGGACTTACAAGCAAAATAATAAAAAATCCCTGAAAGGAACTTCTTTCAGGAATAAGGGCTTAGTTGATTTTTTCGACATAGAGTTGTTTGGCGATATCCATACTAACTTGGAGGTCTTCACCTTTGTTGACCAGTGTAAAGGTATTGGAAAAATTATCAAACTGCTTGACTTTGACTTGGTCACCGATATGAATCTCATGCTTTTCTAGATATTTGAGTAGTTCAAAACTATCATGAACCCGAGTCAAGAGATAGGTTCCAGCTTCTTTGGTATCTGCTAAAGGCAGGTTGTTAATTTCAACCAAGAGCTCTCCTTTGGCTGGGATGGTTCCTCCGTGGGGGCAGGTTTTAGGGAAGCCAAGTAGTTTATCCAGTCTCTCTACGAAGAGATCGGATACAGTGTGCTCTAGGACTTCAGCTTCTTCGTGGATCTGGTCACTGGTATAGTCGAGATGGTGAACCAGAAAGACTTCAATCAACCGGTGTTTGCGATAGAGTTCGGAGACTAGTTTGAGCCCAATATCTGTCAATAGATAGCCATTCTCCTTATCCTTGAGGATGAGATTTTCACTTTTCATGCGTTTGATCATCTCTGTTACGGCAGGTGGAGAGACTTGCATACGGGCAGCAATTTCCTTATTGGTGATTTTCTGCATCTCCGTACCGATTTCATAAATACATTTTAGGTAGTCTTCTTTATTTGGCGTCATTCGTTTCCTCTTGTCTTTTCTCTCCATCTAGTATATCAAAAAAAGCTAGATTTCTCTAGCCTTCTGCCCTAATGGCTTTGATTTTAGTCCAGTTCTTTTACTGCAGCAATGGCAGCTTCAAAGTCTGGTTCCGTGTTGATGTTGTCAACGTATTCTACGTAACGGATGACATTGTCAGTATCGAGAACAAAGACAGCACGTGCAAGGAGATGCCATTCGTTGATCAAGAGGGCATAATCGCGCCCGAAAGAATGGTCAAAATAGTCTGAAAGCATGATGGCATTGTCAAGGCCTTCAGCCCCACACCAGCGTCCTTGGGCAAATGGTAGGTCCATAGAAACAGTAAGAACGACGGTATTGTCGAGGTTGGCAAGTTCCTGGTTGAAGCGACGTGTTTGCGTTGAGCAGATACCAGTATCGATAGAAGGAACAACACTCAAGACTTTTTTCTTTCCATCAAAGTCAGCTAGCGTTTTTTTAGAGAGATCGGTTGTCGTAAGAGAAAAGTCAAGTGCCTTGTCTCCGACTTGCAGTTGTTTACCTGTAAAGGTTACAGGATTTCCGAGAAAAGTGGTCATGAAACTACTCCATTCTTTTTTCTTTTATTTTACCGAGAATTGTCAGATTTTTCCAATGATTTGACTGGAAATTAAGCGATAAAAAACGCCTGTTCATGTGAGAACGACGTTTTTTAGTGGATTATTTTGACAAACCTTCAGCAATCTTGTCAAGGTTGTATTTCATCATGTTGTAGTAGCTGTCACCTTCTTTACCTTCTTCAGCGATTGAGTCAGTAAAGATTTGTGCGTAGATTGGGATATTTGTGTCTTGTGAAACAGTCTTCATTGGACGGTCATCGACACTTGATTCAACAAAGAGTGATGGAACTTTTGTTTGGCGAAGTTTTTCAACCAAGGTCTTGATTTGTTCAGGAGTACCTTCTTCTTCCGTGTTGATTTCCCAGATGTAGGCACTTGGGACTCCGTAAGCTTTAGAGAAGTATTTGAAGCATCCTTCGCTGGTTACGATGAGTTTCTTCTCAGCAGGGATATTGTTAAATTTCTCTTTGGCTTCCTTGTCCAGTTTATCTAGTTTTTCAGTATAGTCTTTGAGATTTTTTTCGTAGAATTCCTTGTTGCTAGGGTCTTTTGCAATGAGCTGTTTAGCGATATTTTTAGCATAAATCATCCCATTTTCAAGGTTGAGCCAAGCGTGTGGATCTTCTTTGCCTTTCTCGTTTTGGCCCTCAAGGTAGATAACATCAACGCCTTCGCTAACTGCAAAGTAGTCTTTGTTTTCAGTTTTCTTGGCATTTTCTACTAATTTGGTAAACCAAGCATTGCCACCTGTTTCAAGGTTGATACCGTTATAGAAAATCAAATCAGCTTGAGAAGTTTTCTTAACGTCTTCAGGAAGTGGTTCGTATTCGTGTGGGTCTTGACCAACAGGAACGATACTGTGAAGATCAATCTTGTCACCAGCGATATTTTTGGTAATATCAGCGATGATTGAGTTAGTCGCTACAACCTTTAGTTTTTGGTTTGTAGATGCTGTATCTTTTTTCCCGCTAGCACAGGCAGCTAATCCAATGATAGAAAGAAAAAGAACAAGCAAAGTACCTAATTTTTTCATTAGATTCCTCCAGAAGGGTTTCCCCGTTATTTAATGATTTTTTTGTTTTTCAGTTTCAAGTATCGTTGCTTAGGAGAGATAAAGAAACTGATTAGAAAGAAGCTGGCGGATGTGAGCACGATGCTGGATCCTGCTGCGAGATTGAAACTATAGCCGATAAAGAGTCCTACAACAGAAGCCAGAGCTCCTAGGCCTGATGAAAGAAAAATCATGCTCTTTAGGCTATTAGCATAAAGGTAAGCCGTCGCAGCTGGGGTGATCAACATGGCCACGATAAGAATAGTTCCAACACTTTGCATGGCGGTGACGGATACAAGGGTCAGGAGCACCATGAGCAGATAGTGGTAGAAATTAACGGGCATTCCCATGGCTTTAGCCAAAAGCTCGTCAAAGGATGTAATCAATAGTTGTTTAAAGAAAATCCCAATAATCAAGAGAATCAATGCCCCCATACTAATGGTAACCCACATGTCCGTATCTTGGACAGCGAGGATATTCCCAAAAAGGATATGGAAGAGGTCTGTCGAACTCTTGGCAACACTAATCAAGATGACACCTAAGGCTAAGAAAGATGAAAAGGTAATACCAATGGCGGTGTCACTCTTGATGATAGAGTTTCCCTTGATGTAGGTAATGATGATGGAAGCCATCAAACCAAAGATGATCGCTCCAATAAAGAAATCAATTCCCAGGATAAAGGAAAGGGCTACGCCAGGCAAAACTGCGTGAGAGATGGCATCTCCCATGAGAGACATTCCACGCAGGATGATAAAACATCCCACAGCTCCAGCAACGACTCCAATGACAATAGCTGTGATCAAGGCGTTTTGTAGGAAATGGAAATTTTGCAATCCATTGATAAATTCTGCTATCATAGGTCACCTCCATTGAAAAAGAGTTTGCTACCGTAGGCCTTTTTGAGATTGGCCTCGGTAAAGGTTTCTTCAGTCGAACCAAGATCAATTAATTCTCGATTGAGAAGTAAAACTTGGTCGAAATAATGGGGGACTTTGCTGAGGTCATGATGGACGATGAGAACTGTTTTACCAGCTTTTTTAAGGTCTCTCAGCGTATTCATGATAATCTCTTCACTAACCGAGTCAATCCCGACAAATGGCTCATCTAGAAAGATGTAGTCAGCTTCCTGCACTAAGCAACGGGCAATCAACACACGTTGAAATTGTCCTCCTGAGAGCTGGCTGATTTGGCGATCAGCATAGTCTGAAAGTCCAACGATTTCAAGTGCATCTGCCACTTTTTTCCAGTGGCTGGCTTTTAAGGTGTGAAAGAGCGGTATGGATGGATAGAGTCCCAGTGAGACACATTCCTTGACCTTGATAGGGAAATTGTAGTCGATATGGATTTTTTGCTCGACATAGGCAACTCGATTTAAAGATTTCTTGACTTCTTTGTCGTCGAGAAAGGCCTGACCTTCATGTGGGATAATTCCCAACATACCTTTTAATAAAGTTGATTTTCCAGCACCATTTGGACCAATAATTCCGGTAATCGTTGGTCCTTGGAGCACTAGTGAAATATCCTTTAGTGCCAACGTTTCCTTGTAGGAGACACTGAGGTGTTCAATACGTATCATAACAAATTCCTTCCTCCCGTATTTAATATACATTAAAAAAAAAATTAAGTCAAGTTAATTTTTAAAAAATTTAATAAAATAACAATAAAATGAAAGATATAAGAAATTTATTTTTGATTGCATTCCCTAGATTTTTTTGCTAAGCTAGGAATAAGTGAAAATATGAAAGCGAGAACAAGATGACACGTTATCAAGATGATTTTTATGATGCAATCAATGGCGAATGGGAAAAAACAGCTGTGATTCCAGCTGACAAATCTCGAACAGGTGGTTTTATTGACCTTGATGAGGAAATTGAAGAGTTGATGCTGGCGACTACGGACAAGTGGTTGGCAGGTGAAGATGTTCCAGAGGATGCTATCCTCGCAAACTTTGTTAAGTACCATCGTATGGTACGCGATTTTGATAAGAGGGAAGCAGATGGGATCAAGCCTGTCCTTCCTCTAATCAAGGAATACCAAGGCTTGGAGAGTTTTGCAGATTTTACCAGCAAACTAGCAGCGTTTGAACTAGCTGGTAAACCAAACTTCCTTCCATTTGGAGTATCACCAGACTTTATGGATGCCAGAACCAATGTTCTCTGGGCTAGTGCACCAGGAACAATATTGCCAGATACAACCTACTATGCTGAAGACCATCCTCAACGTGAGGAGCTCTTGACGCTTTGGAAGGAAAGTAGCGCAAATCTTCTCAAAGCCTATGATTTTTCAGATGAGGAAATCGAAGACTTACTAGGGAAGAGATTGGAATTGGATCGTCGCATTGCGGCTGTGGTTCTTTCTAACGAAGAAAGTTCAGAATATGCCAAACTTTACCATCCATATGCCTTTGAAGATTTCAAGAAATTTGCCCCTGCCCTACCTCTGGATGATTTCTTCCAAGCAGTGATTGGACAAACTCCAGATAAGGTTATCGTAGACGAGGAACGTTTTTGGCAAGCAGCAGACCAATTCTATAGCGAAGAAGCTTGGCCATTACTTAAAGCAACCTTGATTTTGGGTGTGGTCAATCTCTCAACAAGCTATCTCACAGATGAGATTCGTGTCTTGTCAGGTGCCTATGGACGTGCTCTTTCAGGTGTTCCAGAAGCTCAGGACAAGGTCAAGGCGGCTTATCACTTGGCCCAAGGTCCTTTCAAGCAAGCCCTTGGTCTCTGGTACGCGCATGAAAAATTCTCTCCAGAAGCTAAGGCAGACGTAGAGAAAAAAGTGGCGACCATGATTGATATCTATAAGGAACGCTTGGCTAAGAACGACTGGCTCACTCCTGAAACGCGTGACAAGGCCATTGTCAAACTCAATGTCATCAAGCCTTATATCGGTTATCCAGAGGAATTGCCAGAACGCTACAAGGACAAAGTAGTGGACGAAACTGCCAGTCTCTTTGAGAATGCCCTAGCCTTTGCGCGTGTGGAAATCAAGCACAGCTGGAGCAAGTGGAACCAACCAGTTGACTACAAGGAGTGGGGCATGCCTGCTCACATGGTCAATGCCTACTACAATCCTCAGAAGAACTTGATTGTCTTCCCAGCTGCCATTTTACAGGCTCCATTCTATGACTTGCATCAGTCGTCTTCTGCCAACTACGGTGGGATTGGTGCTGTTATTGCCCACGAGATTTCTCATGCCTTTGACACAAATGGCGCTTCCTTTGATGAAAATGGTAGTCTTAAGGATTGGTGGACGGAGAGCGACTATGCAGCCTTTAAAGAAAAAACGCAGAAAGTTATCGACCAATTTGATGGGCAAGAATCTTACGGCGCAACGATTAACGGAAAACTAACTGTATCAGAAAACGTTGCCGACTTGGGAGGAATTGCTGCAGCCCTTGAAGCTGCCAAGAGAGAGCCGGACTTCTCAGCCGAAGAATTCTTCCACAACTTTGCTCGCATCTGGCGCATGAAAGGTCGTCCAGAGTTGATGAAACTCATGGCTAGTGTTGACGTGCACGCGCCAGCTAAACTTCGTGTCAACATCCAAGTACCAAACTTCGATGACTTCTTTACAACTTATGATGTCAAAGAAGGCGACGGTATGTGGCGTTCACCAGAGGATCGTGTGATTATTTGGTAAGACTAAAACCAAGGATAAAATCCTTGGTTTTTTGCTTGCTAGAAAAAGGGATTGAAGGTCTTTTCGTGAGCGATGGTCGTAGCTGGACCATGCCCAGGATAGACATCGTAGTTAGGAAGAGTGAAGAGTTGCGTCTGAATGCTATGGAGAAGTTGCTCCATACTACCTGTAGGGAGGTCAGTCCGTCCGATGGTTTCTCGGAATAGGGCATCTCCTGTCAAGACTAGATGAGCATCAGGAAAGACCAGGGAAACGCCGCCAATAGAGTGCCCTGGGGTAGGTAGAACTGTAAAACGAAATTCCTCAAGCTGGTATTCCTCATGAAAGACAAAGGTGTGTTCTGCTGGTTTTGCGACCACATCTGCCAGATCATCATGACGAGGCAGACCAGAGAGATTGTCAACGGGAGTATAGAGCCAAGAAGCTTCGCTCTCTGCTACATAAACTGGAGGATTTCCAAAAGTCTCACGCACCAAGTCCAGACTCATAATGTGGTCGTAATGGGTGTGGGTCAGCAGAATCGCACAGACTGGTTTGTTGATTTTTTCGATGGTCTTGCGAATGGCTTCCCAATGGCTACCTGGGTCAACCACAATCAGGTGTTGGTCTCCCTCTATATAGTAGGTGTTTTCATAGGCAACAGGATTCACGGTTTTATGGATTTTCATAGGATTTCCTCTCTCAAAGAATGTACTGATATCAGTATAACACATAAGAGAAGGCTTAGGGGATCAGAAAGTATTTTTTGATTGATGGGTTGGTATCTTTAGTTGCGTTTTAAATCTTCATAATTAAAAATTTCAAAATGAAACCAGTCACATAAGTAAGAATATCATTCATACCGAATTTTTCAGCTCTTAAATACTGAAACGGGTTAATCATTACTGAGTAGAAAAGAATGTCAAAAAAGGGAAGAGCTGCCCCAAAGGTTAGAATTATCTGTCTAACTTTTTAGGGGGAGTACATCCAAGGCTTTTTACTTATCCTTAGATAGAAAAGGGTTTTGTCTTTAATTAATTATCAAAAAATTGAGTTTTAAGCTTGCGGTTGGCTAAAATTGTTGATATAATGAAGGTATAAATTAATTTAAAGGAGATTCACATGGCTTTAATTCAATTAACACCAGAAGATCTACGTACATCTGCTCAAAAATACACTAGTGGTGCCGAAGAAGTAAGACAAGTTCTTCGTACATTAAGCAACGAACAAGAAACTATCAGAAGTAACTGGAAAGGTTCAGCATTTGATAGTTTTGATCAACAGTTTACAGCATTGTCTCCAAAAATTGATGAGTTTGCGACCTTGCTTGATGAAATCAATGCACAGTTGCTTAAAGTTGCGGACATCGTTGAACAAACTGACCAAGATATTGCAGCACAAATTCGTTAATTTGTTATAAGTGGCTTTAGGAGGGCGAGAGCCTTCCTATTTTTTATGACGGAGAAGATTTAAATAATATGAGGAAGAATAGAATTTTTAAATATATAGGAAGTAGTCTGTTGGCATTAGGATTGCTTGCACTAATGGTTTTTTTGAATCTATCTGTTCAAAAAAATACGACTATTCATAATGAGAATAGTGCAAAAACAAATCAACAGACCAAATTAAATGTGGCTATTGTAAATGAAGATAAGCCAGTCTATGTTGATACAAAAGAGTATAATCTGGGTGCTAGTTATGTAAAAAATATCGAGCGTGACAATTCACAAAATTGGTCCGTTGTTCCTCGTGGAGTAGCTGATTCTGGATTAGAAAGTGGGAAATACCAACTCGTTTTAACAATTCCTAGTGATTTTTCTGAAAAAATACTCGATATTAACAGCATCAATGTTGATAAGACTACTATCAATTATAAGGTGAATGCGCAAGGAAATTTGCAAGTAGAAAATGATGCAAATAAACTAGCGAAAGATATTGTTGCTGATTTAAATGGTCAGTTAGTTGACATGTATATGGCTAGTATTTTGAACAACCTTTATACAGCACAAAAGAATGTCCAAGCTAGCTCACAGATACAAGCGACCAATATCGGAAACTATCGTACGAATTTATATAATACAGCTATCAACTCTAAAAATCTTTTCCCAACTCTCTATAGTATGTCTAGTTCCTCTGTTGACGCCAACAGTACTTTAAAGACAGGTTTGGAGGGCTACTCACAGATTTTTGGTCGTTTTGATGTTTCGCAGGTTGCCTATGGTGAGAAGTTTGGAACTCTGCTTAAGAATAGAGTAGATGAGAAGAAAAATCATGCGGATGTTATCACTGGGCTCATCTCTCAGAGTCGGGAAGACGTTAAGGGACAAATTGAAACCTATAAGGAATTAATTAAAGCTCAACGTATTCTGACTTCTAATATAGATGGAACACCAGCATCCACTGATGGAACGTCACCAGAAGTTGAGGCTTACTATAAAAAAGTAGCAGATAATATCAGCGAAGAGATTGAGAGTTTAAAGACCAATCTAACAGATGAAAGAACCAAGTTTGAAAATCATAAAAAGGATATTCATAACTTTATTGATGAGAAATTAGCCACTTATTATGGAACAAGTGAGAAGAGCGAAATCACTCTCGGTCGATTTTTGGATAAAGCTGCAAATAAGGACCTAGAGAAGGTTGAGGAATCTCTAAAAGAGCAGCTGGCTTCTGCAATCTCAGAATTACCCAAAGAAGACTTTAGTGGAAAAGAATTTAGTGGTTTTGGTATGACACCAATCACAATTCCTTCTGTAGACTATACATATTTAAAAACGATCAAAGAACCTAGTGACGGAATCAATTCAACTGATTTGAAGAATTTGGAAGATCTGGCAATCTCGAGTACGAGTGCTGTTGGACGAACAGGAACAAAGGCTAAGGTATCATGGAAAGCTGAATCAGGAGTGACAGTTCACTCAGTCACTTATGATGGTACACCAGTTGAGTTTGGTCAAGAAATTGATTTGAAGACGGGTGGGACTTTTAAAGTAGCCTATAGCGTTGCAGAGACAACCTCAACTACAACTACAGGTTCAACCGGGACTTCAAGTCCAGCTCCAAAAGCAGAGCTAAAATCAATTAATATTTCCTTGAATGATGTCCAAGCAGCTAGTGCTCCAGTAGATGTGTTACGTGTTCAGCAAGCAGCAGTTTCTTACGGACAAAAAGTTCAGAAAATAGCTTCTGCCTACCAAAAGGTAGAATCACTAAAACAAGCATACGATACCGTCAGAGGGTTAAAAAATAGTGATGTGTCTAAAGCATTGTCAGATATTTGGTTTGAAGCTATTAGTTCAAATCTGAAGAAGTATGAAGACAGCTTAACTGCACCTGCTAGCGATACAGATAAAGATGGTGCTAAAGAGAAAGTAGATAAAGCCTTGTCAGCACTGACTAAACTGAAGCCTGTTCTAGAAAAAAATGTGCAGGATGTTTTGGCTACCAACCAAGAATTGGATACCAAAATAAAGGACCAATTTGAGAAGTACAAACAGTTGGAAGAAAATCTAAAAGATTTGGTTGAGAAGCAAGGGGGGAGCAATTCTGCTTTTGAAGAGACTAATAATCAATTGGCTACCCTAAATTCGGATTATGCGGCTCTCTTATCAGAAACTACGGGTGTGAAGGAATCTTCTCAAAGTAATGTCAAAGCTGCAGAGTCTGTGAATGAGACTTTAGGTAATTTCAATCGTGAATTGTCAAACGCTCAAACAAGTACTGAAAAGTTGTCTCAGGATGCAGAATCTTTGATGACGCAGTTTAATGAAGAATTGACTAACAATGGAAACTTTGTAGAATCCTTCGTGAAGGTTCTGAATAATGCCTATGAAAATGGAGTACCAAACGAAGTATTACTGAACTTCTTATCAAACCCTGTTGCTCAAAATTCTACTTCCGTAAAAGCGACTGTCAATGTTTACCGTCCGTTTACATGGATTTTACTATTGGAGATTGTTAGTCTCTTTACGGCTTACCTGTTTGCAACTCAAAATGTTATTCGCAAAGTTAAAGATAAGTTCAAACTAGATAAGCTACATGATACCGATATTATGACAGTTGGGTTACTCTCTATTTTGGCTGTAGTGGTTGGTCTAGTAGTTGGTATTGTATCGAGTGCTCAGCTTCGTGTTGGTCGTGAATACCAACCGTCATGGGTCTTGCTGATTGTTTTAGCTGGTTTGGTACTGATTCAAGGACAGTATTTATTGCTCAAACATTTTCGAGTGATTGGAATGGGTCTTGTCTTCTTTATGATGATTAGCTTTGTCTACCTATCAAATGCAATTGGGACAACGGCTAGTCTAACAGGCTTCCCAGCATTTATCAAAAATCTCAATGCTTTATCAATATTAGAAGCTCTACTCTCAGGATATTTTGATGGGCAACCAGCAAACATTTTAGCATTTGTTGCAACGACGATTGTCGTAGCTGGATTGCTTGTTATGAATATTTTTATCAAAGAAAGAAGCTTTTGGCCTCAAGTATTTCAAACTGAGAAAGAATAGGAAATGAAAAAAATAATTCTTTTACTTCTTACCTTAGTAGCATGTGCAGCAGTCTCAATGGCTGCTGCAGATGATTTGAAGGATAATAGTCTCCAGATTGATGACTCCCGACTTGAGAAGAAAGAGGGATTAAAATTTGGATTACAATCTGAACAAATCAAGGAGCTTTTTAACGAAGCGACTCAAAAGAAGTTGCAAGATATGCAGCAGTATCAAGAGGAACAGTTGATCACCGAAAGGGGCCAGCTGTTTTCTGCTATACAGGGGTCAGTGAAAAAATCTCCCGAAGAGCAGTTATTTCAGCCAAATTCAAAAAAAATAGCTAAATTTCAAACAAATATAGGCCAGGTAGAAAAAAGTGGATTAAGTGACTTTCTTCCAGAGATATTCTATATAGCATTAATTTTCTTGCTTTTTGGAGCAACGGGAGTGATGACTTATCGAGTAGCGGTAGAGAGTACGGATTGATTTTGATTTGGTGGCTGGTTTTTCCAGCTCGTTAGCGGTGAGGATTTGAAAGTGAGAGATCAGACAGGAGAGAAGTGAGAAATGGAGCAACATATCAATATTACCCTACGCTTAAGCGAAAGGGATGTGGATATTCGGATTCCGCGTCGGATTGAAGTTCGTCGCTTGATTCGAGAAATGGATACGATTTTTAATGCGGGTCACAAGCGCAAGAAGTATCAACTACGAGTTGTTAATAAGGGCTTGTTGCTTGACGAGGGTAAGTATCTGTCGGATTATCCAATGACGACAGGAGATTTAGTAGAGATAGAGGAGATATAAGTGACTGGGGAAAAATTTGTATTTGGCGAGCAGCCATTTATCTATGAAAAGAATGACACGACTTGGCAATTGAGCCTCAAACGCTCGGATGTAGCCAGTCAGGATTTGCGGGAGCTCCTGCTTTTGGATTTGCATCATCCGCTCTTTTTGGAACAGACCATGGAGGCAGATGAGGATAGTGTGACGTTTAGGTATCAGCTAGAGCCTCATGGCCTTGGTTATGAGGAAGTGAAGAGCCGAACCATTTCAGAGCGAATTCGTTTGGCCCTAAATGTCTTTGGTTTAGAAGCGGCTTTGGCCTTGCCGGTGACCTTTCTTTTGCATCCGATGAATCTTTTTATCACAAAGGATGCCCAGGCAAAGATTGCCTATCGTGGGGTACCCGGTCTCATGACCCCTCAAGCAGTCTCCTCAGAGCACTTTTTACGTCAAGCTAAGTGCTTTGCGGTGACCCTCTTTAGTGAGTTGGATTTCATGGATCTCTACAATGGTTCCTTGGAACTGGAAACTCTCCCAGACTTTCTTACGGACTTGTGTCAGGCTGAGGATATCGCAACTGCAGTAGCCGTATTGGAGAAGTATTATGAGGAGAAGACCGCAAAGGAACAGGCAGAACTCGTCTTGGTACCAAGCAGACGCCACCGAATCTTTAAATTGGCAACGATTTGGCTAACAGCGAGTGTCGTTTTGTTAGTTGTTCCTCTGATCTATCTGATTTTCATCCAAAATCCTTTTAAAGAGAAGTTATTGCAGGCAGATACGGCCTTTATCAAGGTGGATTACAGTGGTGTGATTACAGAGTTAGAAGGGATTTCCCCATCCAGTCTTCCTAATACGCAAAAGTATGAGTTGGCTTACTCTTATATTCAAGGTTTGGAATTTTCTTCAGACCAAAAGAAGGTCATCTTGAATAATGTTACCCTCAAGTCGGATGAACTGTACCTGACCTATTGGATTCAAGTTGGGCGTAATCGTTTTGAGGATGCCCTTGATACCGCGAAGCGGATCAATGACAGCGATTTGATTCTCTATGCTTTGACCCAAGAAATCAAGCAGGTTCGTGAGGATGGTCAGTTGTCAGGGAAGGATCGCGAAAGCAAATTGAATGCTTTGGAAAGCGAGTATAAGAAATACTGGGATAGTCGCAGTGCTCTCTTGACTAGTGAGTCTAGCTCAAGTGCGAACTCTGGTGCTTCCAGTCAAGCAGATAAGCCATCTGAGACCAAGCCATCGTCAGAGAAAAAGCCTAGCGCTTCCTCAAGCAATTAAAGGAGACCAAGGAGAGCATATATGACAAAACAGATCATTTTCTATAGCCTGGGTCTACGCTATGAAGTCGAGCTAGGAGCTGATAAGACCGTCTTGCTTGGTGCAACCGAAAAGGCGCAGGTCCATCTCCCTCAACAGACTGTTCCCATTCAACTTAAGATTGATGGGGAGGATATTTTTTATCAGTATGGGGAAGAAACGGGCCTTTTGAAGGACGGACTAACTCTGGGAGAAGTCGTCTTTTACCTTCGCGAGGGAGAGACACGAATTTATGATCTATTGGACTTATCCGAGTTTCAGATTGCTTCACAGAAAGACGCACTGATCACAGTAGACGAAGCGATTGAACTCTTACTCCAAAAATCTCAGAACCAATGGAGTTTGACACGGCTAAAGGGCACCTTCTATCGAAACAATCGTTTGGAGGTAGAGGACCAGCAACTGCTTCGCTTTGGAGATGAGCTGAGTATTGGGGGAGTGACGATTAAACTCTATCCAGATGAAGTTTGGGTTCAAGGACCTGCACAGGTTGGAGACCAATTGCCCCTAAGAGAGCCCTCTCGTTATGGCTTTTATGAGGATTATCCAGATTATCACCGTTCACCACGTATTATCTATCGTGGGAGTGAGGATAAAATCTTGATCAATCCTCCAGGACAGGAACCAAGTAAGCCCAGTGATGAACTCTTAAAATTAATCATTCCTCCCCTTATGATGATTGGGGTCACTGTCCTCATTACCCTTGTCCAACCGCGAGGCATCTATATTCTCGCTACGGTCGGGATGTCAGCTGTTAGCTTGATTTTTTCAATCCGTGGTTTTATCAAAAATCGTAAGAAGTATAAGGCGGATAAGAAGGAGCGGGTTGACCTATATCATCTTTATCTGAGAGATAAGGCCATGGAATTGACCCGTCTAGAGCGGGAACAAAAAGAAGGGATGCATTACCATTTTCCGACGGTTCTGGAATTGACGGATTTGGTTGAGAGCTACAACCATCGGATTTACGAAAAGACTCCTTTGCATTTTGACTTCCTATATTATCGCTTGGGGTTAGGAAAACTTCCTACCAGCTATGAGTTGAGTTATGGCCAACAGGAGCGAAGCGGGAAGAAGGATGCATTAGAAGAAGAGGGCTATGCGCTTTATAGCCGTCATAAAAAGATTCCAGATATGCCTATTCCAGCGAATCTCAGCCATGGACCAGTGGGTTATGTCGGTCCTAGAAATCTCGTCTTAGAACAGCTCCAGCTTTTGGTCATGCAGTTAGCGACTTTCCACTCTTATCACGATGTGCAGTTTATTACCATCTTGCCTGAAGAGGAGAGAGACCAATGGTCTTGGATGCGGTGGCTTCCGCATGCCAAGCTACAAGAGCTGAATGTCCGTGGTTTTGTCTACAACCAACGGACACGGGACCAAGTTTTAAACAGTTTGAACCAAATCCTAAAACTGCGCCGTACCCAAAAAGAGGAAGCCTCCCATAAGGAGAGCACGCTTTTCCATCCTCATTACGTGGTTTTAGTGACCGATGAAAAACTGATTTTGGACCACGTGATTATGGAGTTCTTTACCGAAGATCCGACAGAATTAGGCTGTTCGCTGGTCTTTGTGGAGGATGTGATGAGTTCCTTGTCTGAGAATATCCAGACAGTGATCAACATCAAGGACCGTAATACAGGTCAACTGGTCATGGAAGAAGGGGTCTTGAAAGAGACGGACTTCCGCTTGGATCATTTCCCAGCAGATTATGACAAGGAGAGGATTGCCCGTACCTTGGCACCGCTCAATCACCTCCAAAACCTCAAGAGTTCGATCCCAGACTCTGTGACCTTTATGGAAATGTATGGGGTTGAAACCTTTGAGGACTTGCAGGTATCGAGTCGTTGGAAAAGGAACGCTCCTTATAAGAGCTTGGCTGTTCCAATCGGTCTACGAGGCAAGGATGACCTAGTTCAGCTCAATCTGCATGAAAAGGCCCATGGCCCACATGGTTTGATCGCAGGGACGACGGGTTCAGGGAAGTCTGAAACCATCCAATCCTATATCTTGTCCCTTGCCGTCAACTTCCACCCTCATGATGTGGCTTTCTTGTTGATTGACTACAAGGGTGGGGGAATGGCCAATCTCTTTAAGAACCTGCCCCACCTCTTGGGAACCATTACCAACTTGGATGGAGCCCAATCCATGCGGGCTCTGGCTTCGATCAATGCGGAGATCCATCGTCGGGAACGGCTCTTTGGAGAGTTTGAAGTCAATCATATCAATCAATACCAGAAGAAATTTAAAAACGGAGAAGCGACTGAGCCTCTCCCTCACCTCTTTCTCATCTCAGATGAGTTCGCAGAGCTCAAGGTCAACCAGCCTGATTTTATCAAGGAGCTGGTGTCTATCGCTCGGGTCGGACGTTCCCTCGGGGTTCACTTGATCCTAGCTACGCAGAAACCATCAGGTGTGGTGGATGACCAGATCTGGTCCAACTCACGCTTTAAGATTGCCCTTAAGGTGGCGGACCGTTCGGACTCCAATGAAATGCTTCATACGCCGGATGCGGCCGAGATTACCCAGACGGGTCGTGCTTATCTGCAGGTCGGAAATAATGAGGTCTATGAACTCTTCCAGTCAGCCTGGTCAGGCGCGGATTACCAGCCGGACAAGGACGATATGGGGATTGAGGACCATACGATTTATCTGATCAATGAATTGGGTCAATATGAAATCTTGAATGAAGACCTATCGGGCTTAGAAGAAGCCGAAGAAATCAAGGAAGTTCCGACAGAGTTGGATGCGATTGTGCAGCATATCCAAGTTTTGTGTGAAGAACAAGAAATTCCTCCAGTACCCCAGCCATGGTTGCCTCCGCTCAAAGAGCGCATTGCGCTAGAGGAGCTGGAAGAAGTGCAACCAGCGGTTGCCTGGGAAGAAGAGAAACCCCTTTCCTTCCTGCTTGGGATGGCGGATATCCCGCAGGCTCAGAAGCAGGAAGCCGTCTCTATCAACCTCTCCAAGGATGGACATGTCCTTCTTTACGGAAGTCCGGGAACAGGGAAGACCACCTTCCTTCAGACAGCTGGTATGGACTTGGCTCGCAAATTCAGTCCCAAGGCTCTTACCATGTACTTGATGGACTTTGGGACCAATGGATTGGCACCCTTGTCCAAGCTTCCGCAGGTGGCAGACACCATGCTTTTGGATCAGGCAGAGAAGATTTCTAAGTTTGTGCGGATCATGGAGCGCGAACTCAATCGTCGTAAGAAACTCCTAGCGGACTATGGTGTAGGGACTTTAGAGCTCTACCGAGAGGCTAGTGGCCAGCAAGAGCCGGCTATTGTTATCCTCTTAGATAGCTATGAGGCCATCAAGGAGGAGGCTTATGAGGCAGAACTCTTTAAACTTTTGGTGCGCATCTCTCGTGAAGGTCTCAGCATCGGGGTGCATCTCTTGATGACAGCGAGTCGACAGTCCAACCTTCGGGCTCAACTCTACTCGAACTTCAAGCACCAGTTGAGCCTTCCACAGAATGATGTGAGCGAGGTGCGGGCAATCGTGGGCTCGACGCCCCTTGCCATGACCATGGAAGACATCAAGGGACGGGCACTGATGAAGCGTGAAGAGGTGGATGTGATCCAGCTGGCTCTGCCCGTCTCTGGAGCCAATGACACCCAAGTCCTCAACAACCTGCGCCAGAAAGTCGCTTCTCTCCAAGAATCTTGGACAGGACAGCGCCCAAGTGCTATTCCGATGGTGCCGGAGGAGTTGATGATGGAAGAATTTTTGAATTTGCCTAGTGTACAAGAAGCTATTGAGAATGGTCAGATTCCTATCGGTTTGGAGCTAGAAATGGTTGGAAGTGTCAATATCTCTCTTAGCAAATTTAAACACATGGCTTATGTGTCAAATGCAGAAGATGCTTTTGATAATATAACACATCATTTATTAAAAACTATTCTTAGAATGCCTAACGTCCATACGATGTTGATTGATGCTTTCCAAGAATATGAAGCATACAGTGACCAGGTGAACACCTATGTTGGAAGTAAAAAGGAACTGTCGGACATAGGAAATCAGCTAATCTATGAAATAGAGAGCCGTCTTAAAAAAGGTATATCATCTGAATGGATCATTTTTATACCAAATATGAGAGCACTGGTATCCGAAAGCGATCTAAATGAACAACAGCTTCAATTTATGTTTGAGAAGGGGTATCGAGTAGGTATGAGGTTTATTATTGGTACTGATTATACTTACATTGGGACAAGTATTGATCCAATTCCTAGATACCTTAAAACAAATGTTCAGTGGGTCATCTTTGGTATGCGCCTAATGGATCAAACCTTCTTAGATAAAGGAATGTATAGCAGAGATGTGGCTCCAGATCCCGATCAGATTTATTTGCATTCTCGGAAAGAAGTCATCAAACTCAAAATTAGTAAGAATAAGTAAAAATATTATTTGATACTTAAGATTCAACCCTATCTCTTGACGATTTGATAGTAGAAAGGATAATTGAAAAGGTTATTGAACATGGGACAAGTAAAAAGTGAAAAAGGCAAGGCAAGCACTATTGCAACTGGAATTGTATCAGCAAGCAATAGCATTACTACTGCTGGTACAGTTACGAGAGATAAGACAAGCTATTATACCGCTAATACGGTAGGAAGAAGATTGATCATAAATGAGGCCTCTATTGCTGAAAATATTCAATCGAAAATAAGTGAATTCGTAAAACTAATTCATGGTGTCGCAAATGAATTCGAAGTAGTAGATGAGAAGATAAGTACATTGTGGCAAAATAATTTGCCGTCGAGTCAAAATAAGGGGACAACTGGTCTACCTTCTCTGTATTCAAATCCATCATTTGTTCCTCAAAATAATTTGTTTAAGGAGTGAGGATGGAAAAAACTAGAAAATTAGAAGATATTCAATGTAGTGTTCAACAGATTCAAACGAAATTATCAAAGCTAGAAGAAGAAAGAAATCAGTTTTCTTACGTTGCGACGGAGATCATAGATCTTTGTCAAACAAACTTCATCCCATATAGAGAATTAGGATATTACCCGTTATCAGTTAAAGATGAGATGGATCGTCTTGAAGATATAGAAATGTTAAAAAGGAATGAACAGCTACTTGATGATTTTATCTCCGAGAGGAAAGAAGAACTAAAAAAGGCGGTGACCATGCTAGAGGACGAAAAAGAGGAACTTCTTTTTCAACAACGCCGTCTTGAATCACAAAATGAGGAGAAGGAGGAGAAGAATGGGGATTAAAGTAGACATAGGCTCAGCAGATTCGCAGGGCAGTACAGCGAATAGTGTATTAAGCAATCGTGTGAATTATTATAACGATGTCATTACTGCCTTTAATAATTTGATTACAGAGGGAGAATTAAAAGGGAAAGCTTATGATAGCGCTAAGTCCTATGCGGAAAATATAATGGTTCCCCTACTTAGAGGAGTTATTCTATTTTCAGAGAGTCTAGGAGGAAAAGCCAGTGAACTACCGACTCTTTACCGTTCACAAGTCGGTGGAGAAAGTCTAGATGAGGAGATACTTCAAAAGCAAATTGAAGCGAAGAATACAACCATTTCGACTCATGAAGCTATTTTGTATAGTTTATCCAATCTAAAGGACATCGATCCTACTTATAAAAGTAACGTTCGAGGAATTATCTCAAATGCAACGAGTAAGCGAGATGAGTTACAAAGGAAATTAGAAAAATTGCAGTCGTTTGCGAGCTCGACCAGTGGTCATTTTTCGGATTCAGAAAGCCTACAGACTTTAGTTTTTCAAGGTTTTGAACAAGTCACGGGTGACTTTGGAAAGTTTGATGGAACTTTTAAAATAGAGGGACAAGCTCCTTGGGCTAATACTATTAATAATGAGTGGACGAAACGTTCTGAGGTGATCCAAAATTACCAAAATGTTTTAGATAAAATTAAAAATAAAACAGAATTGGATGAGAATGATATAGCAGCGATTGCAGAGTATGGAAAACGTTATCCTGATAAAGAGTTGCCAGAGAATGTTAAAGATGCTGTACGAAAATATATCGAGAGTAAAGTTAATAGTGATATAAATGACAATAAAATCGGAGAGTTATTTGAACTTATACGAGATACGTCTCTGGAAGAAATTGCTAAAGACACCATTGCTAAGTTAAGTTCAAAGAATCCTCACCTATCAGAATACTTTAAGTATTTTACTACTACTACTGATAAGTTTGGTAATATAAACATTACCTACTCTGGGGATAGTAAAGGATATACGGATGCTTTATTCAAAGCAAATGCTGCGAATTTACTTAAGCAATTCACAACTTCAGAATTTAATATTCCCATACCAGGAACCAACTCATCTGTTGGGATCTCAGGGATTAGTTCAGTATTTATGGGGATGGACTTTTTGAACAACCTGCAAAATGAGAATGCAGGACGTGCCTTTGTGCATACTGCAGCAACGACAGCAGCGGTATCAGTAGGAGTTGATATGCTTACTACAGGAATTATATATGCTAGTGCTGGAACAGGCTATGTTGCTAGTGGGGCTACCATTTTAGCAACTGCTATGGCAAGCAATCCAGTTGGTTGGTCAATTGCAGCTGGTGTTGCAGTAGCTTTCGTAGTTGGTCAAGCTTATAAAAATAACTTTTTGGGCATTAAAACCATGGTAAACGAAATGGGTGACAATCTTGAAAAGAGTGTTAAGGAAATAGGAAGCAAAATTGATTCAGGTATCAAGGAAGTCGGAAATAGTATTGATTCCGGTATTAAATCAATTCAGAAAGTGTTTGGGTGGTAGGAGTGAAAAATGGAGATAAATTTTAGAAATTCTAACATTGGTTGTTATCAAATAGTTGAAATAGATGGGTATTCTCAGAAATATATTATGGATACTAGCACTCTGACACCTAAGAGATACTGTTGGGGTTTATTACCCCAAAATATCACTGTTGATATGACGGAACTGGATAAGAAAAATGCTAGTTTTGAAACAAAATCAAAAACACTATTGGGAACTAGCACTATAGCTATAATGGTCCAACCGATTGTAAAAATTGGATACGATATGTTAAGAAATTTATTTGTAAATTATGAGATAAGTCAACAAATATTTTTAAAGATAGTTTTATATTTTATTTCTATGTTGATTTCTTATTTTATTATTTGGAATTCTCTGCGAAAAGCTCATAAAATTGCATCTGAACGGTTGCCTAAGGAAAGTAAGAAAGTTAGATTGACACTTCGAACGACTAAAAGAAGAGAGTTAACAGGGTATATATTTCTTTTCCTAAACTTAGCATGCTTACTTTTCTTTTTAATGTTAAACAATGGTGAAGAGGGAGCAATTTTAGTAATTAATGGTATAATTTCATTAGCCTTATACTTGAGCGTTTGGACGATGCCCCCAATAAGCTTTTCTTATAGAAATAAATTTTTGACATTTGAAAAAATTGAAGAATTGTAATAATGATAAAGCAGTCTCTATACTGAGCTTTCGATGGATTTGATAGTGGTTTACAAAAATATTGAATTACCATCATTGTTTTTGGAGAAAAATTTTGGAATTAAAATTTAAATATTCGAATATAGCAGTTTTTAGAATCGTTGAGTTTAAGAATAAAAGTTATATCTTAGATCCTACTATAAAAGGAAAGTCCTATTTCTTCGGTTTACTTCCTAAAGAGGTTACTGCTGAAATGGTTGAACTATCTCCATCAAATGATAGTTTTAGAATAAAATCTAAGACACCAATAGGGGCGTCTACTGCTTTAGTCATCATGGTTCAACCATTCGTAGCTATCTCATATAGACTTATAAAAGATGCATTCATTGATTGGGGTATAAGTCAACAGCTTTTTTTGAAATTAGGTGTGTTTGCATTCTCCTTATTCTTGTCTTATCTTATGGCTGTCTTCTATGAAAAAAGTGCGGTTGGAAAGTTTGAATCAAGAATTCCCCAAAATAGTAAACGCTGTCGACTTGTTTTTGAACCCAAAGGTAAACGAATGATTGATTGGTATGTAATTTTAGCAATTAATATTGTTTGTTTAATGTTATTTATGGGAACTAATGATGGCTCAGAAGGAGTCTTGTTGATTATTAATGGCATAATTTCTTGGTTTTACTTTGTAATGATGAGAATGCCGCAAGTTCCCTCATATTATAAGACACTAATATTAACTGAAATTGAAGAGCTATAAATACAGAATGCCGAGAAGTTAGAAATGATATTGATTCAGGTATTAAATCCATTCAGAAAGTGTTTGGGTGGTGAATGATTTAAAGTTCAAGACTGCTTATACGATGGTGTATAGTATTATAGAATTAGAAAAATATAAATTGAAAGGAAAAAAAATAAATGTCTATTTTGCCAATTGGAACAATTGTTTATTTAAAAGAGGGGAGTCAAAAGCTAATGATTCTCAATCGTGGGGTTACTATAGAACAGAATGGTGAAAGTGTTTTATTTGACTATTCTGCAGCTTTTTATCCAATGGGACTAAACCCAGAACAGTTGTTTTACTTCAATCGTGATGATGTAGATAAAGTGGTTTATAAAGGCTATAGTGATGAAGAAGAAGAACGGTTCGCTGAAATTTATCAACGTTGGCTTGATGAAAATGCTACAACTATTAAAAAAGGTGTAACTAAATAAGGTAGATCTATAAATATTATTAAAAATATTACAATACTTTGTAGAAATCAAAAAACGAGGAGCTACTTTGATATTAAAGAAACTCCTCGTTTTTTTAGTCATTTTTCTATCATACAGCTAAGTCTGTGTGACTATAAGCCAAAATTTATGATACCAAAATATAGCTTTGTTCCTATAGGATAGGAAGGGAGCTGTTTTGATATTGTGGTATAATAGAGCAAGAACATTTTCCTTTTAGTACATGGAACTTTTAAAATAGAGGGACAAGCTCCTTGGGCTAATACTATTAATAATGAGTGGACGAAACGTTCTGAGGTGATCCAAAATTACCAAAATGTTTTAGATAAAATTAAAAATGAAACCGAATTAGATGAGAATGATATAGCAGTGATTGCAGAGTATGGAAAACGTTATCCGACAGAGTTAGCAAAGCCAGAACTATTAAGGTTAATTAGTGACTCTCCATATAGCAAAGTTAGCGAATTATATAATAAAACTACAACTGTTTTAGATGTTGCTAATGTTTTGTATTTGGGATCTCGAATTTCAAAAGATAATAAAGGAAATCTAATATTTCATCATGGTACAACACCTATTGGGCAAAAGCTAGATAAATTGTTAGGCTATGATAAATTTTACAGTCGAAATAGTATAAACCGAGGTCACAATTACAGTAAGATTACTACAAATAAGGGAACAAATATTCGAGGTCAGTACGAGGATATGATGTCTCCTTTCCGTCCTAATATCATTAAGGCTGGAAAAGACGGTGCACTTTCCTCGGCAACAGCTGGTTTGTCAAACATATTTTCAATACATCCTACTGAAGGAATTAAGATATCAGATAGCTTTAAAAATATGGGCAAATTAGGTAAAGGTATGGCGATTGCAAATGTGGTATTTTCTGCTGTTGATATTGTAGACGGAATGGGAGAAACACATGATATTGCTGTTAGCAAAAATATGACAGTTGGAAGTGAAAAGTATATAGCTACTCAATTTGGAGGTGTTACGATTGACACTGTTAAGAATGTAGGAATAGGGACGTTGGCTGCTATATCTGGAGCTGCTCTTGCTACGGCAACACTTCCTGTATCAGCACCCATTGCGGCTATAGGTGTGGTAACAGTGGGAGTAGCTGGATTAGTTAGTTGGGGCTTAAATGAACTAGATAAACATACAGGATTTTCAAAAGGGTTGAAAAAATGGTGGGCAGGAGTCGTAGGAGGATAGTATGAAAGAAAAGTATTATGAATTTTTGAATATGGCAGTTGTGGATACTAGACCTATAAAAAACTCTGACTTTCTAAGGTCAGCTACAATTGAAGTAATATTTGCTTTACTGATATTTATAGGTTCTTTTTTTATCAAAGAGGAGTCGAATGATATGAGTATGATTATTTTTCGTTTTACCATTTATCATATACTGGTACTCGTGTTCATATTCTTGCTATTTCAAAAGTTTTCTAAGTCAAAATTATTGCAATTGGTTCCAGCTAGTTCCGTGCTCATTTCTCATGTAGAATTACTTTTTGGAAGTTCTGTATTTTTAGGAAATGACTACTGGTCTATTTTCATGATATTAATTGGATTGAGCTTGATTTTTCAGTTACTAACCTTTGTTTACCAGTTGTTAATTGTCCCTAAAGCTAAAACTTTACCATCTGGAGAGTTCAGGAAGACAATTTTACATATCCCTCCATGCATTCTTGCGTCATTAGCAGCAATTTTTGCAGTTATAGGACGTTTATTTATGTTACCAGCAATATATATTATTCCTTGTATTGTGGGCTTAAGTATTGGATGCCTTCCCTTCTATTGGCTTGAGTATGCACGAGTATTCACAGGTTGGAGAAAGAAAAGCACTAATAACTTTATTTATAGAGGAGAAATAAAATGAAATTAATAAGAATAGATATCAGTAATATTGCTTATACAGAGAAAAAAATACCCATGGATTCTTTTCTAGATTTGATTGAAGGTTGTGAAAAGTTATTATTTGAAACAGGGGTCTATAAAAATGGTCCGACAACGATAGAAACATGTTTGAGTACTTTTGGAAAGCCAGGAGAAGCCTTATTTAAGGTTTATATTCCGACAAATATCCCAATTGAAGGGAATGATGAATTTCAATACATTGAACATTTTACAATTAAGCAGTGTGTCTCTGATGTAACTCCATTTGATGAACATCTCCTTCCAAAAATTGAAGAAATGAAGCAATATATTCAAGATGAGGGGTTGGAAATGCTGGGAGATACAGTTTTTCTGGCTATTTTGCCAATATTTGGGCAACACTTTGTTGAAATTAATATCCCAATTAAGGAGATTTCAGATGCTATTTAAAAACGTGGGAGAATACCAAGATATACAATATAGAAATGTTATCTCAAGGTATTACACAGTATCTCCAGAAGAGATGCCGGACACTTATAACGCTTTTTTAGACGAAGTAAGAAAAGCAGGATATACGCTTCTAGGACCTTTCTTTTATACGATTAATTCCAAGTTAGAAGAAAATCATGATGTGTTGATGGAACTGTTTATCCCAGTAGAAGAAGAGTATATTGAAAATGCTTTGCCAAAAGACTTTTTGTATCATAGTATGTTTCAAGTTTTAAATACTGTTTCAACTAGAATTTTAGAACCAGATGATGAATCAGTGAAAGAGGGTATAAGCTTCTTAGCTGGTTATATCTATTATCAGGGACATTGTGAGTTGACTCCTCCCTTCTTTTTCACTACAATCTCTGATGGGAAAGTCTATACAGATATTAAGGTAGGAGTATTGAAGGAGTAAGTTGAATTCCATCTGATAATTTACTGCTTCCAAAAGTTATATTTGTTTATAAATTTTGGGGCTACTCTATCTACTTTACATAGTGATGCAAGGTTAATACTAGGAGAGTATAGATATTATCAAAAAGTATTACCATACTTTATAAAAATCAAAAACGAGGAGCTACTTTGACATTAAAGAAACTTCTCGTTTTTGTTTGTTCTATGTCGTAAGATGAATTAGCGTGGCCATAAGCCTAAATTCATGATACAAAGATATAGCTTTGTTCCTATGGAAAGAGGGCTATTTTGATATTGTGGTATAATAGAACAAGAACATTTTCTAGTACCTTGAAAATTCTATATTTTCGCTTGTTTATCTCTTCTGCTATTTTCAAAAAAATATCCTTTCCCTTGCCGTCAACTTCCACCCTCATGATGTGGCTTTCTTGCTTATTGACTACAAGGGTGGGAGAAACCATTGAGAAAATTGGAGATTGTGTAATACCGTTAGTGAATAAATTAGATGGATTTTTAGGGAGCGCTAAATTTGCGAAAGCATTACCATATGGTTTGGGATCAGCACTTGATTTTAGTGCCCAACTTTTAGATGGTAAGCAACCAGGAGAAGCGTTAATTAAAGCAGGAGCGCATGCTGGAATTGGTTTTGCCTCAGCAAAATTAGGTGCTGCTATAGGGTCATTTGGTGGTCCAATAGGGACAGTAGCAGGTGCTGGTTTAGGATTTGTTTTAGGTGTAGCGGGTTCCATGTTATTTGATAAAATTTATGATGATAATATTGAAGAGGTGGGAAACTGGATAGGAAAAACTTATGAAGGTGCCAAAAAAAATGTGGAAAATTTTGTAGATTCTGTCAGTGATACAGCTGGAAAAATATGGGACAGTGCGGGAGATGCAGTTAATGGATTTTTCTCGGGGTTAGGTAGTGTATTTTAATAATAAGGAGAAGAAATTATGCATAATTATAAATCTTTGCTTAGTTTAGGCAATTATAAAGAGGATAGTTATTATGTAGATTTAATCACAGGTGATTTAAAAAAATCTATTGCTCATAAGGTATCTGAATCCAAAATATTTTTGTCTTCTATCATTGGTTACCATATTCTAGGAATTGGGCTCTTTAAAAGCGTTGAATCTAACGTGGTTCTAAGTATTTATCTGTTACTGGTGTCCTTTGCGCTTTCGATCATTGCTGCGATTGTTTTTAATAAACGGCTATATAAGAATACAGAATTTGAAAAGGTTGAATTTACAAAGGATGAGTATGAGGAATTTCGAAAGCAAGTGAAAAAACATAACAAAACCATAGTGCTACTTACCTTATTATTTATTGTTATGTTTTCTTTTTCAATGTTTCTATATCTTTCAAGACCCAGTATATTCTTGTTACTAGTGATGGACTATGTAGTTTGTTTTTCTTATCTATTTTATACGAACGGATTTTTTACAAAACGGTTCCATTTTGAAGAATATATAAATAAAAATTTTTTAAAGGAAGGAAAAATAATAAATGACTAACTTATTACCTATTGGTACTGTTGTTGGTCTTCATAATGGAACGATTGATGTGATGATTATAGGTAGATTTCCATTGTACAATC